>NZ_VFUE01000031.1:0-55636 GCF_006441495.1 Mesorhizobium sp. B2-6-4 | reverse complement strand
GGGTGGGGGGCGCGGCGGTGGGTTCACCCGCGGCGCGACCTCCCCCATCGGACGGAGAGGTGGGAGTCTCGGTCTTCGATGTCTCAGCCTTGGGAGGCTCCGCTTTCGCCGGTGCGGCATCGCCACCGCTTTTCGCGGCGGCACTTGCGTCCTCACCCTCGGCGGCAAGCACGGCGATCAGCGCATTGACCTTGACGCCTTCGGTGCCGGCGGGAACGACCAGTTTCGCCACCGTGCCCTCATCGACGGCTTCGACTTCCATCGTCGCCTTGTCGGTCTCGATCTCGGCAATGACATCGCCGGGCGAAACCTTGTCGCCCTCCTTCACGAGCCACTTCGACAGATTGCCCTCTTCCATGGTGGGCGAGAGGGCCGGCATGGTGATGTTGATTGGCATTGTGTCCTCCCGCCCGGTTCAGCGATATGAGACGGCTTTGACGGCCTCGATGACCTCGCCGACATTCGGCAAAGCCAGCTTTTCGAGATTGGCCGCATAGGGCATCGGCACGTCCTTGCCGGCGATGGTGATGACCGGCGCGTCGAGGAAATCGAAGGCTCGCTGCGACACCTGGTTGGCGACATGGTCGCCGACCGAGTTCTGCGGGAAGCCTTCTTCCACCACGACCAGCCGGTTGGTCTTCTTCACCGAGGCGATGATGGTGTCGAAGTCGAGCGGACGGATGGTCCTGAGATCGATGACCTCTGCGTCGATGCCCATGCCGCGCAGTTCCGCTTCGGCCTTGACCGCATAGGTCATGCCAATGCCAAAGGAGACGATGGTGACGTCCTTGCCTGACTTATGGATGCGCGCCTTGCCGATCGGCAACACGAAGTCGTCCAGCTTCGGCACGTCGAAGGACTGGCCGTAGAGGATTTCGTTTTCGAGGAAGATGACCGGGTTCGGATCGCGGATCGCCGCCTTGAGCAGTCCCTTGGCGTCGGCAGCGGTATAAGGCATCACCACCTTCAGGCCCGGTATGTGGCTGTACCAGGCGGCGTAACATTGCGAATGCTGGGCCGCAACGCGAGCCGCCGCGCCGTTCGGCCCGCGGAAGACGATGGGCGCGCCCATCTGTCCGCCGGACATGTAGAGCGTCTTGGCGGCCGAGTTGACGATCTGGTCGATCGCCTGCATGGCGAAGTTGAAGGTCATGAATTCGACGATCGGCTTCAGGCCGGCCATCGCCGCACCGACCCCGACGCCGGCAAAGCCGTGCTCGGTGATCGGCGTGTCGACGACGCGACGCGGTCCGAACTCCTGCAGCAGGCCTTGGGTGATCTTGTAGGCGCCCTGGTACTCGGCAACTTCCTC
Source organism: Mesorhizobium sp. B2-6-4 (assembly GCF_006441495.1). Classification (NCBI taxonomy): domain Bacteria; kingdom Pseudomonadati; phylum Pseudomonadota; class Alphaproteobacteria; order Hyphomicrobiales; family Phyllobacteriaceae; genus Mesorhizobium; species Mesorhizobium sp. B2-6-4. The sequence goes on along the minus strand of NZ_VFUE01000031.1, from coordinate 54,324 downwards.
GCCCATGACGAAGACATCGCTGTCGCGGCGCATTTCCTCCGCCATGGCATCGCGCAGCGCTTCGCGCACCGTGGTCGAGACCATCTCGGTCCCGGCGGGCATGTCAGGATCGGCGGCGACTTCCGTCTTCGGCGCGGCCGCCACAGGCGCCGCTGCCTCGCTCTTGGCCGCGGCGGGTGCCGGTGTCGGCGCCTTTGCCTCAGTCTTGGCGGGCTCTTCACCAATGCCTTCGCCGGCCTTGTCGACGTCTTCGCCATCGACAGCCAGCACGGCGATCACCGCGTTGACCTTGACGCCTTCGGTGCCTGCGGGAACCACGATCTTGGCAAGCGTGCCCTCATCGACAGCTTCGACTTCCATCGTCGCCTTGTCGGTTTCGATCTCGGCGATGACGTCGCCAGCGACGACCTTGTCGCCCTCGTTCTTCAACCACTTGGAAAGATTGCCCTCTTCCATGGTCGGCGAAAGGGCGGGCATGAGAATTTCGATCGGCATGTCCTTGCCCTCCCGTTACAATACGATGTCGGTCCAGAGCTCGGACGGATCCGGCTCGGCGTCGTGCTGGGCAAACTCGGCGGCATCGGCGACGACGTCGCGAACCTCCTTGTCGATGGTCTTCAATTCGTCCTCGCTTGCCCACTTCTTCTGGATCAGCCGCGCTTTGACCTGCTCGATCGGGTCATGCTCGGAGCGCATCTTCTGCACTTCTTCCTTGGAGCGGTATTTCGCCGGGTCAGACATCGAATGGCCCCGATAGCGGTAGGTCTGCATTTCGAGGATCAGCGGCCCATTGCCGGCACGGCACCATTCGGTGGCGAGATCGCCGGCGGCCTTGACAGCACGCACGTCCATGCCGTCGACCTGGATGCCGGGAATCTTGAACGAGGCGCCGCGATTCGAGAAGTCGGTCTCCGCCGAGGAGCGCGATACCGAGGTGCCCATGGCATAGCGGTTGTTCTCGATGATGTAGATCACCGGCAGCTTCCACAGCGAAGCCATGTTGAAGCTTTCGTAGACCTGGCCCTGGTTGGCGGCCCCGTCGCCGAAATAGGTCAGCGTGACATTGTTGTTGCCGCGATAGCGGTTGGCAAAGGCCAGGCCCGTGCCGAGCGACACCTGCGCGCCGACGATGCCGTGACCGCCGTAGAAATGCTTCTCCTTGGAGAACATGTGCATGGAGCCGCCCTTGCCCTTCGACAGGCCGCCTCGGCGGCCGGTCAGTTCGGCCATGACGCCACGCGGCGAGAGTTCCATCGCCAACATATGACCGTGGTCGCGGTAGGCCGTGATCATCTGGTCACCGTCGATCAGCGCCATCTTCATACCGGTGACGACCGCTTCCTGGCCGATGTAGAGATGGCAGAAGCCGCCGATGAAGCCCATCCCGTAAAGCTGGCCGGCCTTTTCCTCGAAGCGGCGAATAAGCAGCATGTGCCGGTAGGCGGCAAGCTCCTCGTCCCTGGTGAATTCCACTGGTTTGGGCGCGGAAAGGCCCGATTTGCCGTCGGATTTCGATTTGGCAGGCGCTTTCCTGGCTGCGGTTGCCATGCATCACTCCCTGTTGGCGTCTCTTCGCGGACATTTCGAGCAAGATGAAATCTGCTCGAGCGAGATGAAATCTGCTCAGGGAAGATCAGCTCTCCCCACTGATTTTGGGGAGGCTAACACGTGAGAACGTGTTCCGCCATGTCGAAATTGCATAGCTGGCATGCGACTAAGCAATTAGAATCATTGAAAATATTGGTGATTAACCTGATATCGGTTACTTTGCCGAGACCGGCAACATGATGGTGATTTCGTCGGCCTGGGACAAATTCAGCGCCTTACGCGCCTGCTCGTCGAGCATGTCCTTCTCCAGCGTGCCGTCGTGCATCAGCTTGACGCGCCGTTCCAGCTCCATCCTGCGCGCCTTGATCGCATCGAGTTGGGCCTGCAGGGCAACAGTCTCGGCCTCCAGCTGGTATTTCGAATTGATGCCGAACTCGCCGTGATAGGCATGAAAGCCGAAATAGGCCAGGAACACCGCGCAGAGCGAGGGGATGATCAGCCGGCCGGTGTTTCTCTGTTTGTGCTGACGCGTCCACATCGTCCGTTCCCTCGCAGTCGCGAACTCGGGCGACCACGGTCTTTTTCGCTCCATTGTGCTTAACGGACGGTTACGGATGGCGCGTCCACAGGCGCTCCAACGAAAAAGGGCGGGAATTCCCGCCCCTCACCGCCATCCCTGTGTCCGATGCTCCGGCTCAGCCCTTCAACATCGACTTGCCGGCGTAGCGCGCCTGCTTGCCGAGTTCTTCCTCGATGCGGATGAGCTGGTTGTATTTGGCCATGCGGTCGGAACGCGACAGCGATCCGGTCTTGATCTGCCCGCAATTGGTGGCGACGGCGAGATCGGCGATGGTCGAATCCTCGGTCTCGCCCGAGCGATGCGACATGACGGCGGTATAGCCGGCCTTGTGCGCGGTCTCTACGGCATCGAGCGTCTCGGTCAGCGAGCCGATCTGGTTGACCTTGACCAGGATCGAATTGGCGACCCCCATGCGGATGCCGTCGCGCAGGCGCGCCGTATTGGTGACGAAGAGATCATCGCCGACGAGCTGCGTCTCCTTGCCGATCAGGTCGGTCAGATATTTCCAGCCTTCCCAGTCATCCTCGGCAAGGCCGTCCTCGATCGAAATGATCGGATAATCGGCGGCGAGCTTGGCCAGGTATTTCGCCTGCGCCTTCGGATCGCGTGTCTTCTTCTCGCCTTCATAGACGTAGTTGCCGTCCTTGAAGAACTCCGTCGCGGCGCAATCGAGGCCGAGCGCAATCTCCTCGCCCGGCTTGAAGCCGGCCTGCTCGATCGACTCCACGATGAAATCGAGCGCCACCGGCGCGCTCTTCAGGTTCGGGGCAAAGCCGCCTTCATCGCCGACATTGGTGTTGTGGCCGGCGTCCTTCAGCTTCTTCCTCAGCGTGTGGAAGACCTCAGAACCCCAGCGCACGCCTTCGCGCAGCGTTGGCGCACCGACCGGCAGGATCATGAATTCCTGGAAATCGATCGGGTTGTCGGCATGGGCGCCGCCATTGATGATGTTCATCATGGGTACCGGCAGCAGATGCGCCTTGGTGCCGCCGACATAACGATAGAGCGGCAGGCCGGCGGCTTCGGCCGCGGCCTTGGCCACCGCCAGCGACACACCGAGAATAGCGTTGGCGCCGAGCCGGCTCTTGTTGGGCGTGCCGTCGAGTTCGATCATGGTCTGGTCGATGTGGATCTGGTTTTCGGCTTCCATGCCGCCGATTGCCTCGAACAGTTCGCCGTTGACCGCCTCGACGGCCCGCAGCACGCCCTTGCCGAGATAGCGGGCGCCGCCGTCGCGCAGTTCGACGGCTTCATGCGCGCCGGTGGAAGCTCCAGACGGCACGGCCGCGCGGCCCATCGAACCGTCTTCGAGCACGACATCGACCTCGACGGTCGGATTTCCACGGCTGTCCAGGATTTCACGCCCGACAATGTCGATGATGGCGGTCATTGCGATGTCCCCGATTGATCTGACGAAACGTCGCGCCCGTCTTAGCCAAAGCGGCGCAAAAGGCAATCGGGCCACCGGCAATTATTGCCGCCGGCGCGATTCACGAAGCGCAAATTCCTGTCATCATAAGTCATGCGCCATAGGATGGCCGCCGGTCTATGATGGCGGCTGCGCGGGGCGAAACAGGAGGAGTTTCGCCATGTCCGAGTTAAGCGGTATCGTGAGTTTGTTCCTGATCGCGGCGGCGTTCCTGACGTCCTGCGACAACCAGCAGCCTCCACAGGGCGCGGTGCAACTGTCGACCCTCCGCAGCGCGGAGTAAGCACGGCAGGCGATCATGTAAAAGGCCCCCGCTGGTTTGCGGGGGCCTTTTCACGTCAGGCTGGCCGGTCAATGCCAGTAAGGCTCGACCTTGTAGTAATTGTAGGAGGCGTCACGTGCGGCCTCGCCATCGGCGCCCGTCAGCTCGTTGATCGAATAGGCGGGAGCGGCTTTCAGCTGGTCCTTCGAGAATGGCACGACATAGCCGCCCCTATCCTCATCGTAATCCAAACTCGCCCACGGGATGGCGTGATATTTTTCACCCATGCCGAGAAAGCCGCCAAAACCGATCACAGCGAACATGATGCCGTTGGACAGCTTGTCGAGCATGACGTCCTCGATGCTGCCGATCTTCGTGCCTTCGGTGTTATAGACGGATGTGCCGATGACCCGCGAAGCAGCGATAGCCTCTGTGTGTCCTGCCTGGGTTGTCATGATGTGCTCCTCATTGTCGTTGCTCTGGACTTTCACAATGAGGGGCGAGATCGAAGGTTCCCGACTTTTCCGCCGGTCTGTTCGACTTTTTCCACCTGTATAAAGGTGACTTCTTACTGACGTGGCAGGCCGATATATGCCCTCCGCGGCGACGACCTTCAGCTGCGCCGGGGTCAGCGGGCCTTCGCTACCCGATCGAACGCCATCAACCTTTCCAGAAGTGCCGGCATGTCCTTCAGCGGCACCATGTTCGGTCCGTCGGACGAGGTCGAATTATCCGGATCCTGGTGGGTCTCGATGAAGACGCCGGCAACGCCGACGGCGACAGCCGCGCGGGCCAAGGTCTCGACAAAGCGGCGTTCGCCGCCGGACGAACCGCCCTGCCCGCCCGGCTGCTGGACCGAATGGGTGGCGTCGAAAATCACAGGCGCGCCGATGTCGGCCATAATGGGCAGGGCCCGCATGTCGGAGACGAGCGTGTTGTAGCCGAACGAGGCGCCGCGCTCGGTGGTCAAGACATTGGCGTTGCCGGAGCCAGTGACCTTGGCCACCACGTTCTTCATGTCCCAGGGCGCGAGGAACTGTCCCTTCTTGACGTTGATCACCTTGCCCGTCCTTGCGGCGGCAACCAGCATGTCGGTCTGGCGCGACAGGAAGGCCGGGATCTGCAGCACGTCCACATGCGGCGCAACGATGGCGCACTGTTCCTCGGTGTGGACGTCGGTCAGTACCGGCAAGGAGAATTCCTTGCGCAACTCGTCGAAGACCGGGAGCGCCGCCTCCATGCCGGCACCGCGCGTTGCCGACAGGGAGGTGCGGTTGGCTTTGTCGTAGCTGGTCTTATAGACGAGGCCGATGCCCAACCTGCCTGTCAATTCCTTCAGCGCGCCGGCCATGTCGAAGGCATGCTGGCGTGATTCGAACTGGCAAGGGCCGGCGATCAGCGACAGCGGCGCTGCGTTGTCGAAGACGACATTGCCGACGGTTACCGATGAATTGGGCGCCAAGGCGTTGCTCATTGTATCTCCCGAAAGATGAAGGCCGCGCCCTGCCCGGATGTCGGCTGCACGACGATATCACTGCCCGACATATCGTATCTGATGGAATTGGCTGCAAGCAGACCTGCCGCGACGGCGGCACGCCGAACCGAAAAGACGACTGCCGCGAAGCGGAGTTGCGTCGGCTTACCGGCGGGCACGCCAAAGCGTGCCGTGAAAGAGGCCGGGTCGAGTACAGTCAAGATAGCGTTAGGTAGACGAAAAATGGAGGCGCGCGCGTCAGCAGTTGGATCGTTTACTGCCACGGAAATCAGCCGGCGCTGCTCGGCGGGCTCGTCGCTGATCGCCACGATCTCGACAATTCCCGTGGCACCGTTGGCGTGAGCCTGCAGCGCCGTGCGGTCCACTTCCGGCACGTTGACACGCTGGCAGGCGAACAGGAACGCATCGGTTGAACCCCCGGCCGACGCGAAGGCCAGTTTGAATGACGCCATGTCGCTTTTACCGGCACCGTCGGTGAACGCCCGCGAAAAGCCTAGCATGTCCCCGCCCGACAGGCTCGCATCGACAAAGCGTGCATGGTCCGCATCGGCGTCGTCCGTGGTCAGGACCACGGCGGAAAAACCTTCATTGCCATTGCGGTCACGATAGAGCCGGTCGCGCGCGACGAAGACATTGCCCTGGCCGGCGGCCTTCATCGCGGCCTGATCATCGCCGACAGCCAGCGGTTCCAGATAGGTGCCGTCCGCGAGGAAGACGCAGCAATTTTCCGTGCCGAATGGATGGATGCCTGTCGGCGCGACGATGAAGCCGAGGGCCGTCAGCCGCGCCCGCGCCACATCCAGGCTCGAGGTCGGCAGCACGAGGTGATCGAGCGGATGAGTGCCTGTGGGTGGTGTTTGGATCATGCCAGCGCGGTGTGCATCATTGCGCAAAAGGGTTCAAGGGCGCCCGAATCAGCTTCCGGCCACCACATCGGCGGAATAACGCAGTTCGCGCAATGGCTTGACCCTGCTGGTGGTCTGCGCATAGAGCGGATGCGCCTTGTAGGCGGCCAATGCGGCGGCATCGGTAAACTCGGCGTAGACGACCACGTCGATCTCATCCGACAGCGGATCGACCTTGGTGTTCAGCGTCACCTCGAACAGGCTGGAATGGGGAATGCCGCCGAGCGCCAGCAGCCCAGAGCGCACTGCCTCCACATCCTCGCCACGCCGCGCGCTGAAGAAAACGATATGCCGGATCAACCCCGCCTCCTCGATCAAAAATCCGGGGTCTTTTGTGACGACGAAACCGTCAGGTCAACCGTTCAGGGTGCCGCGCGTCCTTGCGACGCGCCCGGGATGCACGAGACCTGAACGGGAACTAGGCCTTGCCGGTGACGTAACGCACCACGTGAGAGACATTCCTCACCGTCATATCGAGGTACCGGCCCTGGTTGTAGAGACCGTCCCAGATCAGGAAAAACGCAACGGCGGCGATGACGATGACATAACGCATGGCTAATCTATCGCATAAGCCCGGCTGTGCTCATAGACGTTTCCGCCAGGCAAAGACGGGATCCGTGTCGACCCTCGTCCGGTATATGAACTCTCGGCACCTGGAACTGCCAAATCAATGCCGGCGCGCCTTCGATCTCGTCGCCGGGCGACTGGCCGGGCATGATCCAGAAATGGCCCGCGGCCCAATTGCGAATGGCGGTCAGAGAAGGATGCGGTATTTCGCAAATCCTGCCTCGCCGGCGCCCGCCGGCTCGATCTTCAATGACTTCACTTCGGCGATGAGGTCCTTCGCCTTGGGCCCTGTCTCGAACACGACGCTGGTTCCGGGCAGCGGCGCGAACGACCAGTTGCCGTCCGCCGACGGGTTGATGGTGCCCTGCTTGACGATGTAGCGGACGATGACGTCGCGGTTGGTGTCTGGCGCTTCGTAGATAATTTTGGAAGCGTCGATGTCAGGAAAATTGCCGCCGCCGCCGGCCCGGTAGTTGTTCGTTGCAACGACAAATTTCTGATTGGGATCAATCGGTTTGCCGTCGAACATCAGGCCGACGATGCGATTGGCACTAGCATTGGCCAGCCCGCCCTTGGCATCGTATTTCGGCGGCTGCGACAGATCTATTCTGTAGGTGACGCCGTCGATAACGTCGAAATTGTAGGACGGAAAGTCGGTGTTGATGAGCGCCTGGTCGGCCTTGCCAGGTTCGATCCGGTTGAAGATGCCGGCCGACATTTCCAGCCATTCTTTGACCTGCGCTCCGGTGATCTCAACGGCCCGCACGGTGTTGGGATAAAGGTAGAGGTCGGCGACGTTCTTGATCGCGATGTCGCCTGCCGGCACATCGGTGTAGTAGTCGGCGCCATTGCGCCCGCCGGCCTTGAAGGGGGCTGCCGCCGACAGCAGCGGCACGTCCTTCCATTGTGTGTTTTTCAGGATGTCCTGGAGGTACCAGGTCTGCGCCTGGCTGACGACCTGAACCGACGGATCGTCGGCGACCAGCGCGAAATAGGAATAGAGCGGCGCTGCGGTCTTGCCGACGGGACGACGCACATAGGCGAGCGTTGCCTGGTGGTCCTGCTCAAGCGCGGCGATGATGCGGTTGTCGTCCGCGACAGTCGGCTTGTTCTTGTTGTCGACACGTTCGAAGATCGGCCGCGCTTCCGAGGTGGCGGAAACGATCTTCCATTTCGATCCGTCGCGCTCCAGCATCAGGTCGATCAGGCCCATATGCGAGCCCCAGAAGCCGCCCATGACGGCCGGCTTGCCCTGCAGCGTACCCTTTTGCGCATCGACGCCTTCGAGCGCCTGAAAATCCTTCTTGCCAGGGAACACCAGATGCTGGTGACCCGTGAACACCGCGTCGATGCCTTCAACGCCGGCGACAAAGAACGATGCGTTCTCCATCATATCGCCCTGCTTGATGTCGATGCCAGAATGCGAGAGCGCGATGATAATGTCGGCGCCCTCTTCCTTCATCTGCGGCACCCAGGCCTTGGCAGCCTCGACAATGTCGCGCGTTCTGACATTACCTTCGAGGTTCTTGAGATCCCAGACCATGATCTGCGGCGGCACGAAGCCGATGATGCCAATCCTGATCGGTTGCTCGGTGCCTGAACCGTCCCTGATCTTCTTGTCGAGGATGACGTAGGGCTTGAGGTAGAGCTTGTCGTCGCGCGGGTTCGCGGCAAGCTCGGTGCCGCGGATCAGGTTGGCGCAGACGAAGGGGAAATTGGCGCCGGCCAGAACCTTGTCCATGAAGGACAGGCCGTAGTTGAATTCGTGGTTGCCCAACGTCGAGCACTCGTAGCCGAGCAGGTTCATGCCTTTCATGATCGGATGCAGGTCACCGTCCTTCATGCCCTTTTCATAGGCGATGTAGTCGCCCATCGGATTGCCCTGCAGCAGGTCGCCATTGTCGATCAGCATCGAATTAACGGCTTGCTTGCGCACCGCGTCGATCAGGGAGGCCGTGCGCGACAGTCCCATCGTGTCATTCGCTTTGTCGGCGTAATAGTCATAGGGCAGCACATTCACATGGATGTCGGTGGTCTCCATGATCCGGAGATGCGCCTGGTTGGCCTGGGCGCGGGCGGAGAAAGGGTGAAGCGCAATCAGCGCGCCTGTGGCGGCGGCGCCCGCGAGGAGACCGCGGCGGGAGACGGAATGGACCGGCGACATGTTTTCTCCTTTTCGACGACACGAAAGACCCTGGCCGAAAGCGAACTTCGCGCTGAAACCTATTCGAGTCCATTCAAGAAGTTGCGCGCATCGGAGTTGTCAGTCGATCAGCAACAGATGACGCGCGGATGAACGGGCGCAAGCGCGGAAGATCAGCCCTTGTCGTCGTCGCCCTGCGTGATCAGGCGGGCGCTGCGTTGGCCCGTGACGTAGATCCATAGCCAGCTCAGCGACACCGCGAGCCGGTTGCGGAAGCCGATCAGGAAATAGATGTGCGCCAGTCCCCACAGCCACCAGGCCGGCCAGCCGGTCAGCCTGATCCAGCCGAAATCGATCGCCGCGGCGCGCTTGCCGATCGTGGCCAGGTCCCCGGCATGCTTGTAGTGGAACGGCCTTACGCTCGTATCGCCGGCAAGCCTGGCCTTGATGGTCGCGGCAACATGGCGGCCCTCCTGCTTGGCGGAAGGCGCCACGCCGGGAACGGGCCGTCCATCGGGCCGCAGCACGAGAGCGGCGTCGCCGATGACGAAAATCTCGGGGCTGCCCGGCACGGTGAGATCGGGTTCAACCAGCACCCTTCCCGCCCGGTCGGCGGCGGCGCCCAGCCATTCGGCTGCCGGCGAAGCGGCAACGCCCGCCGCCCACAATATGGTCCTCGCCGGCAGATGCGTGTCGCCGAAGACGACGCCCTCGGCGTCGCAGCGCGTGACCGCCCGGCCGAGTTCGATCGTCACGCCGAGCCGCTTCAACGCCTTTCCGGCATAATCGGACAGTTTCGGTGCGAAATTGGCCAGTATGCGGTCGCCAGCCTCGATCAGCACCACACGCGTCTCGCGCGTGTCGATGTTGCGGAACTCGCCGCGCAGTGTGTCGTGCGCCAGTTCGGCAATGGTGCCGGCAAGTTCGACACCGGTCGGACCGCCGCCGACGATCGCGATCGTCAGCAGCGCCTGGCGCCTGGCAGGATCGGTTTCCCGTTCGGCCTGCTCGAAGGCGAGCAGAATGCGCCGTCGGATGGTGGTGGCGTCCTCCAGCGTCTTCAACCCTGGCGCGAACGGCTCCCATTCGTCGTGGCCGAAATAGGCATGTCGGGCGCCGGTGGCGAGCACCAGCGTGTCGTAGGCGACGGTGCTGCCGTCATCGAGCAGCACGCGCTTTCCGGCTCGGTCGATGCCGGTGACATTGGCGAGCAGCGTCGTCACGTCCTTGCGCTTGCGCAGCAGGTGGCGGATCGGCCAGGCGACCTCCGAGGTCGCCAGCGCCGTCGTTGCGACCTGGTAGAGCAGCGGCTGGAAAAGATGGTGATTGCGTTTGTCGATCATGGTGATGCGCACGGGCGCACCGGCGAGAGCGCGGGTGAATTCGAGGCCGCCGAACCCCGCCCCTACGACGACGACATGGTGATTGGCTTGATCCATCGCATTCACCCTGACCAGCAATATCGCATGCCTTTGATGTAGGAGCTTTTGTGCAATGCAACAACACGAAGGCCGTGCCCGAGACTCGTCGTTCCATGTCGTGAATGCACATGTCGCATCCCGCCGCCGGGTATAGCGTTATGGAAAACAGCGATGAGGTGAAGCATGGCCAACGATCACGACGACCAGGGTCCGGCGCAATATTCCTCGCCGCCATGCTTCATGCACGAACTCGATCCCGCGTTTCACGCGCCGATATCCGATTGGACCGACGTCAGACGATGGCGCAAGGCCGAACGGGAACGCCTGATCGCGGCGCGTCTCGCGGTTTCCGCCGATGCGCGAACGGCGATGTCGCAGAGCATCGCCGGAGCCCTTGACGCGGCGATCGGCGATATCGCCGGCCGCATGGTCAGCCTCTATTGGCCGTTTCGCGGCGAGCCGGACCTGCGGCCATGGATGGCCGCCATCAATGAACGAGGCGGGCGCACCGCGCTGCCCGTCGTCATCGAAAAGGCACAGCCGCTGATCTTCCGGGCCTATGTTCCGGGCGACCGGCTGGAGAAGGGCGTGTGGAACATTCCGATTCCGGCCGAGGGCGAACCGGTCTTGCCCGACATCGTCATCTCGCCGATCGTCGGCATCGATTCCGGCAATTATCGCCTGGGCTATGGCGGCGGGTTCTACGACCGAACGCTGGCGGCGATGCCGTTCAAGCCCCTGGTCATCGGCGTCGGCTACGAATTGCAGCGCATCGCCACCATCTACCCGCAGCCGCACGATATCCCGATGGACCGGATCGTGACGGAGGCTGCCAAGGCGTAGACGGCTGAAGGCATGGAAGGCTGAGAATGCTCAGGCCATTTCGGGCTTCAGGCCCATCGCCGTCCGGTCGACGATTTCGCGCAGGGCAAAAGACGAATTGATCTTCGTCACATGCGGCATCGCCGACAGCCATTCCTTGTGGATGCGTTCGTAGTCGGCAAGGTCCTTGGCAGCGATTCTGAGAATGTAGTCGTACTCGCCCGACATCAGGTGGCAGGACAGCACGTTCGGGCAGCGCTTGATCGCAGCTTCGAAATCCGACAGCGTCTTCTCGAACTGGCCCGACAGCGATATGTGCACGATCGCCGTCATCTGGTGACCAAGTGCTGCATTGGAAAGCCGGGCATGATAGCCGCGGATGGTTCCGGATTTCTCCAGATTGTCGAGCCGGCGCGAACAGGCCGACTGCGACAGGCCGACCCTTTCGGCAAGGGCGGCGTTCGGCATCCTGCCATCCTTCTGCAAGGTCTCCAGAATGGCGATATCAATCCTGTCGAGTGGCATTCTTCGTGATTCCTGCGAATTTTTGCGCATTCTACGCAACAATTATCGAATAGCGAACCCTCCTGCAAGTGCATTCGCAAACACTTACGCAACGATTCGTGGTTGACTGCGTCAATACAGGGAACGAGCCCCGAAGGGCCGTGTCAGGAGAAAAGAAAATGCGCGTCGGCTGCCCCCGGGAAATCAAGAATCATGAATATCGCGTCGGACTTACGCCCGGCTCGGTCCGCGAATATGTCGCCCACGGACATGAGGTGCTGGTCGAGACCGGCGCCGGGGCCGGCATCGGAGCCGACGACAACGCCTATCGCGCTGCCGGCGCCACCATCGCCAAGACGGCGGCCGATGTGTTCGCCAAGTCGGATATGATCGTCAAGGTCAAGGAGCCGCAGCCTAACGAATGGGCCCAACTGCGCGATGGCCAGATCCTCTACACCTATCTTCACCTTGCTCCGGATCCGGAACAGACCAAGGGCCTGCTCGCTTCGGGCGTTACCGCCATCGCCTATGAAACGGTGACCGACGACCGGGGCGGCCTGCCGTTGCTGGCGCCGATGTCGGAAGTCGCCGGCCGCCTGTCGATCCAGGCCGGCGCCACGGCGCTGCAGAAGGCCAATGGCGGCCGCGGCGTGCTGCTCGGCGGCGTGCCCGGCGTGCTGCCCGGCAAGGTCACCGTGCTCGGCGGCGGCGTCGTCGGCCTGCACGCGGCCAGGATGGCGGCTGGCCTGGGCGCCGACGTCACCATCATCGACCGCTCGATCCCGCGCCTGCGCCAGCTCGACGACCTCTTTGCCGGCCGCGTCCACACCCGCTATTCGACCGTGGAGGCTCTGGAAGAAGAGTGCTTTTCCGCCGACATCGTCGTGGGCGCCGTGCTGATCCCGGGTGCTGCGGCGCCGAAGCTGGTCTCGCGCGAAATGCTTTCGGGCATGAAGAAGGGGTCGGTGCTGGTCGACGTCGCCATCGACCAGGGCGGCTGCTTCGAGACCTCGCACGCGACCACGCATGCCGAGCCGACCTACGAGGTCGACGGCGTCATCCACTACTGCGTCGCCAACATGCCGGGCGCCGTGCCGGTCACCTCAGCACATGCACTCAACAACGCGACGCTGCACTATGGCCTTCAGCTCGCCGACAAGGGCCTGAAGGCGCTGGTCGACGACCATCATCTGCGTAATGGACTCAACGTCCACAGAGGCAAGATCACCAACCGTGCGGTCGCCGAAGCGCTCGGCTACGAACTGGTCGAGCCGAAGGCGGTTCTCGCGGCCTGATTCTCCTGAGAGGATACCTGCCTCCCGTCAGCCCGCCGGTCATTCCCGGCGGGTTTTTTCTTTCCAGATTGGCGGCTGTCAGGCCTGCACCAGGCTCGGGCCTGAAACATGCGCTGCAACCTGCGTCTCGGCGCCAATTGCAAGTTTAACTGAGCCCTCCAGGCAAATAGTCGAAGCCCATATGCTTCTTTGCGCAGAAAATTTCTGTGGAAGGTTCAGGCAAACAAAAAAGCGGAGCCAAGGCCCCGCTTCCTCGATGTCGAGATTTGCCGCCGGTTCATCCGCGGTCGACAAATCGATCGACGGCTACCCGTGTACCGCAATGGTATGACAGGAGTACGACAGCGCTCCGCTATCGCACCGCCACATGCGCCCGTCAGACACGTTCGATCCGGCACTGGAAGCAATTGTTGCGCGCCGAGCGGACATGCACGTAGGCAATCTCGTCGCGTTCCAAGAGAGCCTCGGCGCGCGCGGCGATCGCATCGGTCGCAATGACGCCACCGCTGCCATAGACGATGCGGTCATCCCTGCCGTAGCCGCGCACTATATAGTCCGGGCCTTCGAGAATTTCGGGAAGTGCCTGAGATTCCGCGGCGCGCTCGCATTCCTGCGCGTGAAGGAAGATCGGTCCGGTCTCGGCATAGGGCTGAAGTTTGGGGAATGGCCGGTAGGCCAGGATGAGATAGTCGTCTCCGTCGGCGATGTTCTTCAGGCAATGCCGGCATGGCATGCCGTCGCCGTCGGAGACCTTACGCTCGGGCGTGTTTCCATAGGCATCGGGCCCGCCGCGCTGAAGCGCTCGTACATCTTGTGTCGGCAAGGCTTTGAACTGGATGGTCATGGCGAAAATCTCCGATGTCGTTGATCGGAAATTATGCGCATCAGCCCCCGCCTCCCACCCGATTCCTGACAATCATTGGCCCTTGGTCGGCTTGTTCCAGCCGACCAAGGCAAGGCGAACTTCACCGGATTGTCGGAACTCCCTCAGCGAATGAAGTCGTCAAAGCGACGGAGGGTGACCCGCCGGTTCCGCCAGTTTTCGTTCTGCGTCTGCACCAGCAGGAATTCCTCGCCATAACCGACCGTCTCCAAAGCATAGGCCGGCACGCCGAACTCGCGCACCAGCGTGCGCTTCAGCGAGGCGGCGCGCTGTTCCGACAGGATCCGGTTCGATTGGAAGGAGCCGACGGCGTCGGTATGGCCCTCGATGAGGACGCGCGCCCCGGGGTTGCGGCGCAGGATACGCTGCAACGCATCGGCGATAGTGTCGATCTTGTCGTATTGCGAGCTGGAGATCGCGGCCGAGCCGAAAGCGAAATTGATCGACTGGATATCGATCGACCGGGCCATGCGGCGCAGGTCCGGCCGGCGCTTGAACTCACGGATGGTGACGCGCTCGTTCGGGCGCAGCTTCACGCGGGGTGCCGCCTCGAGCTTTCGTTCGATGGTTGCGGCCGAAGGCGTTGTCGCCTGCGCGGCGGCGAGACCGGGCATTGCGATTGCCGCGATCAGCGCGGCGGCAAGGGTACGGCGGGTCAGCATGTCTTTTCTCCTTCGGCCCGTATTATGTGCGGGCAAGATGGCAGAGACAGGCTGAAGCGCGGATGAACGAGAGGTTCAGCTTTTGTGAGGGCGTCGCTATGGCCGCATGACGCTGGCCGAGCGCTCGGCGAAGGGCAGAGGGTGAACGGTCTCCTTCTTCTGCGCCACCGGCGCGAAGCCGAGCTTCTGGTAGAGCGGCAAGGCAGCAGGATGGTCGAGCGTGCAGGTCTGCACCGTCACCCGCTTCGGTCCATACGACCAAGCCGCGGCGATCGCCGATCCCAGGAACCAGCGGCCGATGCCTTGCCCGGTGGCGTGTTCCATCATGCCGAAATAGGCAAGCTCGACTTCTTCCGGCAGATGCGGCTTGAGGTCGAAAAAACCGGCGGGCGCGCCATCGAGATAGAGCACCCTGATGTCGCGATCCTCGCGGTGGATGCCGGCCGAAAGCTCGTCGTCATCCAGCCTCAGCACATTGACCCAGTGCCATTTACGCCCCACCCGATCCATCAGGTACCGGTAGAAATGCAGCGGAATGTCCTTAGTTTTCAGGAGTGCGACCTGGCGGTTGTAGGGCATGGGCGGCGACACGGCCGGTGGCGCATGCATCTCGAGGAACGTCACCGTGACTTCGATGTCCTTCAGCTCGCCGTTTTCCATCGTCATTCCTTGCCTGTCACGACTGGTGTGTCGGAGAGACCGCCCCATTCGGTCCATGAGCCGTCGTAAAGCCTGTTGTCGGTATCGCCAAGCGTTTCCAACGCAAGCGTGATCACCGCCGCCGTAACGCCGGAGCCGCAGGAAGTGACGATAGGCTTCGACAGATCGAGGCCGGCGTCCTCGACCACCTTGCGCAACCGCTCCTTCGGCAGAAGCACGCCGTTTTCCGACAGCGCCGAATAAGGCAAGTTGCGCGCGCCCGGCATATGGCCGGAACGGACGCCCGCGCGCGGCTCCGGCTCCGCGCCGGTGAAGCGCCCTGCCCCGCGCGCATCGGCAATCTGGCTTTCCCGGGTTCCGACGATGCGGCGCATATCGGCAAGGCTGGCGACCCGGCCGGCGTCGAAATCGGCGTGGAACACGCTGGGCGCGATTTTGGTCGGTTCGGCCGTCACCGGCCGGCCGGCCGCTTTCCAGCCATCGAAACCACCGTCAAGGATATACGTCTGGTAGACGCCCATCACCCGGAACATCCACCATGCCCGAGGTGCCGAGAAAAAGCCCGGGCCGTCATAGACGATGATCGTGTCATCTGCCGAAACGCCCATCGCGCCGACATACTGCGCGAAATGCTGCGGCGACGGCAGCGTATGCGGCAGCGCGGCGTCCGGATCGGAGACCGCGTCCTGATCCAGGAAGCGGGCGCCCGGAATGTGCCCAGCGTCATACTCGGCGCGCGCGTCGCGGTTTTGCGCCGGAAGATACCAGGATGCATCGACAATCGTCAGGCCAGGCTGGCCCAAACGCTCCTGCAACCAGTCAGCGTCGACGGTGAAAGGACTGTCTTCAGCCATTGTGGTTCTCCTGCCGCCATTGACCAGACGTTGTCTTGCCTTGCCGCATGATCTTGTCCGAAAACATCGTAGCTTTCGAGATCATGTTTGGGGCATCGGTCCAAACCGGATGCGGAAGCGCCGGTTTTCACGCCCCTTCTTCTCGATCTTGCCGATATGGATTTCGCCGATCTCGCCGGTGCTTTTGACATGGGTGCCACCACAGGGCTGACTGTCCACCGAAGCATTCTCGCCGATGCAGACCAGCCGGATTTTGCCGGTACCTAGCGGCGGACGGACATTCTTGGACTTCACCAGACCCGGATTGGCGGCCAGTTCCTCGTCGCTGATCAGCCTGGTAAAGATCGGATGATCGGCCCGCACCAGGCCCATCAGGCCAGCCGTCACGTCTTCCTTGCTGAAGCTGGCGTCGGGAATGTCGAAATCGACACGGCTGTCGTCTTCCGAAACCGCCGCGCCGGTGATCGGAAACGGGCAGACGACGGTGAGCAAATGGCAAGCGGCATGCATGCGCATCAAGAGATGACGTCGCTCCCAGTCGATTGCGAGCTTCAGGCGCTCGCCGACCGCAGGCGCGGCTTGTTCCGGCGCCGGCACGTGGATGATCTCGTCCTTTGTTTCCCCGGTGATGGTAGCGGCCAGGACGATGCGGCTGCCATCGGCGCGCTGGAGATGGCCGCTATCGCCCGGCTGCCCGCCCGAGGTGGCATAGAAGATGGTGCGGTCCAGAACGATGCCGCCGCGCTCGTTGACGGCGACCACCACGGCATCGGCCGTCCTGAGATAGGCGTCGTCGCGAAACAGCGCTTCGGTCTTGTGCGCCATCACACGACCTTTTCAAACGGCACGGAAATATCTGATTTCTCTTCCATCCAGCCGGGCACCGGCAGCTTCTTTTCGCGCAGGAATTCGGGATTGAACAGTTTCGATTGGTAGCGTGTGCCGTAGTCGCAAAGAATGGTCACGATGGTATGGCCGGGGCCGAGTTCACGCGCCAGTCGGATCGCGCCCGCTATGTTGATGCCGGTCGAACCGCCGACGCAAAGGCCTTCCTCCTGGACCAGGTCGAAGACGATCGGCAACGCATCCTCATCACGAATTTGGAACGAGAAGTCGGGCGTGAACCCATCGAGGTTGGCGGTGATGCGTCCCTGCCCGATGCCTTCGGTGATCGAACTGCCCTCGGATTTCAGCTCACCGCTGGTATAGAAACTGTAGAGCGCAGCGCCCAGCGGATCGGCGAGAGCGATCTTTACGTCCTTGCTTTTCGCCTTCAGTCCGAAAGCGACGCCGGCCAGCGTTCCGCCCGAGCCGACCGCCGAGACGAAGCCGTCGACCTTGCCGCCGGTCTGGCTCCAGATCTCCTGCGCCGTGGTGCGGATGTGCCCGTCGCGGTTGGCGACATTGTCGAACTGGTTGGCCCAGATAGCGCCGTTCGGCTCCGAACGCGCCATTTGCTCAGCCAGCCGCCCCGACAATTTCACGTAATTGTTGGGGTTCTTGTACGGCACGGCCGGAACCTCGATCAGCTCGGCGCCGAGCAGCTTGATCGTGTCCTTCTTCTCCTGGCTCTGCGTTTCGGGAATGACGATGACGGTGCGGTAGCCGAGCGCCTTGGCGACCAGCGTCAGCCCGATGCCCGTATTGCCGGCCGTGCCCTCGACAATGACGCCGCCCGGCCTGAGCAGCCCACGCTCTTCGGCATCGCGGATGATGAACAGGCCGGCGCGGTCCTTGACCGACTGTCCTGGATTCATGAATTCGGCCTTGCCCAGGATCTCGCAGCCGGTTTCTTCCGAAGCCCTGTTGAGGCGGATCAATGGCGTGTTGCCGATAGCGTCGATCACGGAGCGGGGCATTCGGGAGTCCTTGTGTAGCTGCGCGAAACCCTAGAAACCCGAAGCTTCGGTTTCAAGGCAAGAATTTGCCTGGTCCAGTCGCATTTTCCGTACTGCATTTGCGCCGGCGTCACCTTGGTGCCGGGCCTATCCGCGTTGTTCATTTGCGGCCGGCGTCGAAAACCGCTCTTTTCATTCGATTTCTTCGCGGTTAGAGCAAAAGCCAAGAACAATTCGACGGGGGCGCAGCATGACACTCTATCGGGCCGACCCGAAGCATGGCGTCGCCTGGGTCACGGGAGGCAGCAGCGGCATCGGCCGTTCGCTGGCCAGGGACCTTGCGTCCCAGGGCTATGCGGTGGCCGTAACGGCACCCGATGGCGATCCCATCGACACGCTGATTGTCGAGACCGCGCAGATGCCAGGCAAGGTCAAGGCTTTTCCCTGCGACGTGACCGACGAGCCGCGCATGGCAAGAACCGTCGCTGCAATCGAGAACGAGCTTGGCCCCATCGTGCTCGCCGTCTTAAACGCGGGCAACTACATTTCCACGCCTGGCGAGGCTCTCGTCGTCAGCGATTTTCGCCGGTCTTTCGAGGTCAACTATTTCGGCATCATCAACGGGCTTGTGCCGGTCGTCGAACGCATGCGCGTGCGGGCGCGCGGTCATATTGTGCTGGTCGGCTCGGTCACCGCTTATTTCGGCTGGCCGACGACCGCCGCTTATGGCGGCACCAAAGCGGCGATCAACATCCTGGCCGAATCGCTGAAATACGATTTCGACAAGATGAACGTGCGCGTCCAGGTCATGAATCCGGGCTTCATAGACACACCGCTGACCGAGAAGAACATGCTGCCCATGCCGGGGCTGATGCCGGTCAGCCGAGCGACGCGGCGCATGGTGCGGGGTATCAAATCCGGCGGCTTCGAGGTCACATTCCCGCGCCGGACGAGCTGGCCCCTGAAGCTGCTCAGCCTGTTGCCGAGACCGGTGTACCGAGGCGTGATCAGCCTCATGACGAGCTGGAAGGCACGGCCGCTGAATTACGACCGCAAGCCGCCGAGCGAATAGAAGCCAGCGGATCGGCGGCTTCATCGCCGGCCGGTCGTTGCCTGTTCCCCGCCACCGCCGTAGGTTTGTTGTTGTTGCGTTTGGAGTCTGCGATGGGGCGACGAATCGTGCTTGCTGTGCTGGGGTTAGTCGCCATCCTCGCACTGGCCTTCGTGCTCGGCCCGCGGGTTCCCGTCGACACCACGATCCGCTTCGATCCATCCGCAATCGGCGACGATCCGCAGGCCTACGTGGCCAGGACGGAAGCGGCGATATCCGGCATCCGTGACGGGCTGGAGAAAGAGATCATCTGGGCCAATCCGATGGTGCATGCCAGGACACGGCTGTCCATCGTCTATATCCACGGCTTTTCGGCGTCGAAGGGCGAGCTCCGCCCGCTGCCCGACGAGGTTGCCGACCAACTCGACGCCAATCTGTTCTTCACCCGCCTCACCGGCCACGGGCAGGATGGCGCGGCCATGACGCAAGGCAGCCTCAATGCCTGGATCAACGACTATGAGGAGGCGCTCGCGATCGGCCGGGCCATCGGCGACAAGGTGATCGTCATCTCTACCTCGACCGGCGGCTCGCTGGCGGCCTGGGCGGCAACACAGCCGGGCGCTTCGGACGGCGTGGCGGCGATCGCGTTCATCTCGCCGAATTTCGGCGTCAAGGCGTCGGGCGCCGGGATCCTGACCATGCGATGGGGCAAACAAATAGCCGAACTCGTCGCCGGCAAGGAGCGCAGCTTCATGCCGCGCAACGCACTGCACGAGAAATTCTGGACCACCAGCTATCCCCTTGCCGCGACGCTGCCAATGCAGGCGCTGACGGAACTTGCCTATGGCGCGCCGGTGGAGAAAGCGAAGGTCCCTGCCCTCTTCATCCTTTCGGATTCGGACAGCGTGGTGCGGCCTGACCGCACGCGTGAAATCGCCGGGCGTTGGGGCGCGCCGCACGAGATGGTTCCGGTCGACGATACCGGCGATCCCGACAACCACGTCATCGCCGGCGACGCCCTGTCGCCATCGACCACGACCTTCCTTGCACAAAGAATTGCCGTTTGGATCGAGGCGGTGGTGAAATAGCCAGATTTTCCAGACAGAAAGGGCGACCGCAGGATCGTCGCGGTCGCCCTTTCTTGTCGCTGGTTGGTCCAGCCGGGCACTGCCCGGCCAATGCGAAGCGGCCTGCCTACGCGGCCCGCGCCGCGGGCCGCTTGCCGCCGAAGCGGCGTTTATTGTTGCCCTTGAAGGGCTTGGCGCCTTCCGGTTTGCGGTCGCCAGCGAAGGCCGGCTTGTCACCGAAGCGCTTCTTGCCGGAGCCGTTGTTCTGGCCGCCTGGCCGCCTGCCGTCGCGACGGCCATTGCGGTCGTTTCGGTCATTGGCAGGCTCGTAGCGCTCGTTCTTCTCAGCCGGGTTGCGCTGCGGATCGGGGCTGCCGAGATGGTCGGCGACAACAGGCAGCTTGGCGCGGATGATGCGTTCGACCTGGCGCAGCTTGCTGTTCTCGGACGGATCGCAGAGCGTAATCGCAATGCCGTCCCGGCCGTTGCGGCCGGTGCGGCCGATGCGGTGGACATAGCTCTCCGCCTCATCAGGCAGGTCGAAATTCACGACATGACTGATGCCGGGCACGTCGATGCCGCGCGCGGCGATGTCGGTGGCCACCAGAATGCGCACCGAACCCTCGCGGAAATCGTTCAGTGCCTTCTGCCGCGCATTCTGCGACTTGTTGCCGTGGATGACAGCGGCCTTGAAGCCGTCTCGCTCGAGGTCCTTGGTTACCCGGTCGGCGCCGTGCTTGGTGCGCGAAAAGATGATGACGGACTTCATCGCCTCGTCGGCGAGCATCGTCGACAGCACTTGGCGCTTCTGCTTGGTGCGGGCAAGGACGACGCTCTGCACGATCTCGGCCGCCGCCGTGCTTTGCGGCGCGACTTCGACACGGATCGGGTTCTTCAGCAGGCCTTTCGCCAGTTCGGCGATTTCATTGGGCATAGTCGCGGAGAACAGCACCGTCTGACGGTCCGGCGCGGTCGCCTTGGCGATGCGCTTGACGTCATTGATGAAGCCCATGTCGAGCATGCGGTCGCCCTCGTCGAGCACCAGCCATTTGGTGTCGGCAAGCATGAGGTCGCCTTCGCGCACCAGATCGGTCAACCGGCCGGGCGTGGCGATCAGGATGTCGACACCGGGCGCAACCTTCTTCACCTGGCTGAAGCGCGAGACGCCGCCCAGCACGAGCGCGGTCGAGACATGCGCGCCCTTGGCGAGGATCTTGATGGTGTCCTCGATCTGCACGGCGAGCTCACGAGTCGGCGCCAGGATCAGCGCGCGTGCCGTCTTCGGCCGGCGCTTGGTGCCGAGCGCAATGATCTTCGACAGGATCGGCAGCGCGAAGGCCGCGGTTTTGCCGGAGCCAGTCTGGGCGATGCCGAAAATGTCACGGCCTTCCATCTGCGGCGGGATCGCCTGAGCCTGGATCGGCTTCGGATCGGTGAAGCCGGCGGCATGGGTGGCCTTGAGCAGCGCACCCGTTATTCCCAGTGCTGCGAAACCGGAGAGTTCTCCAGTGTCGTTGCCGGGCAAAGTGTTTTCGTTGGTCAAAATATTCTTCTTTCACGCGGCCTCTGGCCGCAAACATCAATGGCGGCAGGGCGCAACCTGCCGTCGAATCAATTGTCATGGAACGACAAGGCGGCGGACGTGTTCGTCCGCGCGGCTGCGCTGTCGTGCCCGCAGGCATCATGCCACGGGGCTTTTTCGCCACCTTGCTAACCAATCGGGGCCGATCAGCAGGAAAGAGGGAAAACAGACGCAACCAGTCTCATTCGAGGAGAAGGCCGGATCGGTCCGGCCCAAGCGCCTATGCCGTGCATATGGCTGAGTTCGCTCTGAAATGCAAGGGCATCATGTTGCAGCGCAACAAAACGCCTCGAAAAAGCGACGCTTGCGCTCACCTGCGGGCATCATTACCACAAAGCAGCCCGCGCAGGAGATCGAGAATGAAGGACGTGCTGAAGGAACTCGAGCGTCGTCGCGAGATCGCCCGCATGGGCGGCGGTCAGGCTCGCATCGACGCGCAGCACAAGAAGGGCAAGCTCACCGCCCGCGAACGCATCGAGGTGTTTCTCGACGAGGGTTCGTTCGAGGAGTTCGACATGTATGTCGAGCACCGTTCGACCGACTTCGGCATGGAAAAGACCAAGATCGCCGGCGATGGCGTTGTCACCGGCTGGGGCACCGTCAACGGCCGTCCCGTCTACCTTTTCGCCAAGGATTTTACCGTGTTCGGCGGCTCGCTGTCGGAAGCGCATGCCGAAAAGGTCATCAAGGTGCAGGAGATGGCGCTGCGCAACCGCGCGCCGATCATCGGCCTCTACGATGCCGGCGGTGCCCGCATCCAGGAAGGCGTGGCTGCACTCGGCGGCTACGCCGAGATCTTTCAGCGCAATGTGCTGGCGTCGGGCGTCATTCCGCAGATTTCCGTGATCATGGGGCCTTGCGCTGGCGGCGACGTCTATTCGCCGGCCATGACCGACTTCATCTTCATGGTGCGCGACACCTCCTACATGTTCGTCACTGGACCGGACGTGGTGAAGACCGTCACCAACGAGGCGGTGACCGCCGAGAGCCTCGGCGGCGCTTCCGTTCACACGACGAAATCCTCGATCGCCGACGGCGCCTATGACAACGACGTCGAAGCACTGCTGCAGATGCGCCGGCTGGTCGATTTGCTGCCGGCCTCGAACACATCGGAGATTCCCGAGATCGAATGCTACCAGTCGGTCACCGATCACGATCTGTCGCTCGACCGGCTGATCCCCGACAACGCCAACAAGCCTTACGATATCAAGGAGCTGATCCTGAAAGTCGCCGACGAGGGTGATTTCTTCGAGATCCAGCAAAGTTTCGCCAAGAACATCGTCACCGGCTTCGGACGCATCGAAGGCCGCACGGTCGGCTTCGTCGCCAACCAGCCCATGGTGCTGGCCGGCGTGCTCGATTCCGACGCCAGCCGCAAGGCAGCGCGCTTCGTGCGCTTCTGCGATTGCTTTTCAATCCCGATCGTCACCTTCGTCGACGTTCCGGGCTTCCTGCCGGGAACGGCGCAGGAATATGGCGGGCTGATCAAGCACGGCGCCAAACTGCTCTTCGCCTATGCCGAGGCGACCGTGCCGAAGATCACCGTCATCACCAGGAAGGCCTATGGCGGCGCCTATGACGTGATGGCTTCGAAACACCTGCGTGGCGATATGAACTATGCCTGGCCGA
This sequence comes from Mesorhizobium sp. B2-6-4, assembly GCF_006441495.1. NCBI lineage: Bacteria > Pseudomonadati > Pseudomonadota > Alphaproteobacteria > Hyphomicrobiales > Phyllobacteriaceae > Mesorhizobium > Mesorhizobium sp. B2-6-4. The sequence continues at coordinate 31,127 of NZ_VFUE01000031.1, read as the reverse complement.
CGGCGCAGATCGCCGTGATGGGCGCCAGGGGCGCGGTCGAGATCATCTATCGCAAGGACATCGGAGACGCCGAAAAGATCGCTGCCCATACAAAGACTTACGAAGACCGCTTCCTGTCACCCTTTGTCGCCGCCGAGCGCGGCTATGTCGATGAGGTGATCATGCCGCATTCGACGCGCCGCCGCATTGCCCGCGCTCTGCGAATGCTGCGCAACAAGGACATGCAGAACCCCTGGAAGAAGCACGACAACATTCCGCTGTGAGCTGAATGTCGAGCCGGTCAGCGCGCGCCGCGAGCCGCCACCAGTTCGTGCAACGCCGGCACCAGCGCCTGCGGCAAGTCCTCGGCGATCAGCCCCGGCCCGAACCGGCTGCCGGCCTCGGCATGGATCCACACCGCCGCGCACGCCGCCTCGAAGGCCGGCATGCCTTGCGCCAAGAAGCCGGCCACGAGCCCCGATAACACATCGCCCGAGCCGGCGGTTGCCAACCACGGCGCACCATTGGAGTTTATCGCAGCCCTGCCATCGGGAGCAGCGATTACGGTGTCGGCGCCCTTATAGACGATCACGGCATTGGCACGGGTGGCGGCCATACGAGCCCTGCCCAACTTGGACGAAACGGCGCCATCCGCGATGTCAGCAAACAGCCTGGCGAACTCGCCTTCATGCGGCGTCATCACCAGCGACGGCGCGCTCGGCTGGCGCGAGGCTTCGAACAGGACATCCGGCTTCTCGCGAAACGAGGTGATCGCGTCGGCGTCGAACACCAGACCATCGACCGAGGCGGAAACGTTCCGCTGCTGGCCAGCGGCAAGCAGCGTGAGAGCAAAATTCCGCGTTCTTTCACCGACACCGAAGCCAGGGCCCAGCACAAAAGCGGAGGGCCGGCGTTCGCCGATGAAGGCGTCGATGTCGGCGCTGTCATTTGCTTTGCGCAGCATGATCGAGGTCAGATACGCGGCATTCACCTGCATGGCGTTCGCCGGGGATAGGACCGTCACCGCTCCTGCCCCGATACGGGCCGCGGCAAGCGCCGCAAGCCGCGCCGCGCCGGTGGCATTCGGGCCACCGGAAAAGACGCCGACATGGCCGCGCTTGTACTTGTGCGTATCGACACCCGGAATCGGAAAAACGTCGAGCCAAAGCGCCGGCGTGTTCTCGAACGCCTGAGGTCGAATCCGCGCAATGACACCGTCGGTGATGCCGATATCGGCCAGCACGACCTCCCCGCACAGCTTGCGCCCGGGGAGCAGAAGATGGCCAGGCTTTTTGCGTGCGAAGGTGACGGTGACCCCAGCGCGAAAAGCCTGGCCGAGCACTTGGCCGCTGCCTCCGGAAACGCCTGATGGCAGATCGACCGCGACGACCGGCAAGGCCAGGCTTGCCACAATGCCAACCGTTCTCGCCGCTTCACCGGACAGCGGTTTGGACAGCCCTGCTCCGTAAAGAGCGTCGACGACGACAGCGCCGGCTTCGGCCGCGAAATTCGCCAGCGGCCGAGGTTTGACCGGGCATTCGCCGGCGGCAAGCGCGGCATCGCTGCCCGGCTTCGGCGTGCCCGTCGCCCAGACCACCGTGTCGACGCCAGCGGTTGCCAGGCAGCGGGCCACGACATAGCCATCGCCGCCATTGTTGCCGGGACCGCAAAGCACATGGACCCGCTTCGCCGCCGGATGGCGGCTGAAAATTTCAGCCGCGACGGCTTCGCCTGCACGGCGCATCAGGCCGATGCCGTCGATTGCGCTGGCGGCAATCGTCAACCGATCCGCCTCGCTCATCTCCTCGGGAGAAAGAAGTTCGTTGCTCATGGATTGCCGATCCGCATTCGATAAAGCATTGTCCAGTTTTCGGCTCGACGCAAACGCAGAGGAGTTGGCGCGGTCCCAGCCAAGCTGAGCAATGCCCACCAAATAAGCAATACGCCTAAATATCGGGCAGACATAAACACCGACGCCGCGTAGGCTGCAGCCATCCGTCGCGCGCTGGATGCAGCGAACGATGCGAATTTGCATCTTCGTGCGGCATGGTTCTGGAATCGAATGACACCGCTTGAAATCCCGCCAATTGGCACAGTTCGTGCTTGATGGAGGCGCAAGCGGGGGCTCACAACCCGTTTTTTTGGCAGTGGAGGCCACTTTTTACATGAAAAAGATTGAAGCGATCATCAAGCCATTCAAGCTGGACGAAGTGAAGGAAGCGCTTCAGGAGGCCGGACTGCAAGGCATCACCGTGACGGAGGCCAAGGGTTTTGGACGCCAGAAGGGCCACACCGAGCTTTATCGCGGCGCCGAATATGTCGTCGACTTCCTGCCCAAGGTGAAGATCGAAGTCGTGCTCGGCGACGATGCGGTCGAAGGCGCCATCGAAGCCATCCGCAAGGCGGCCCAGACCGGGCGCATCGGCGACGGCAAGATCTTCGTCTCCAACATCGAGGAAGTCGTGCGCATCCGCACCGGCGAAACCGGCATGGATGCCGTCTGACACCTCGCCCATCTTCCGAAACGTCATTATTAAAAAACGTCACACAGGGATACATGACATGACGACAGCCAAAGACATCATGAAGCAGATCAAGGACAACGATGTGAAGTTCGTTGACCTGCGCTTCACCGACCCGAAGGGCAAGCTGCAGCACGTGACGATGGATGTCATCGAGGTCGAGGAAGACATGTTCGCCGATGGCGTGATGTTCGATGGTTCTTCGATCGCCGGCTGGAAGGCGATCAACGAGTCCGACATGGTGCTGATGCCCGATCCTGAAACGGTCCATATGGATCCGTTTTTCGCTCAGTCGACCATGGTCATCCTGTGCGACATCCTCGATCCGGTTTCGGGCGAATCCTATAACCGCGACCCGCGCGGCACTGCCAAGAAGGCCGAGGCCTACATGAAGTCGGAAGGCATCGGCGACACCATCTATGTCGGCCCGGAAGCCGAGTTCTTCGTCTTCGATGACGTCAAGTACAAAGCCGATCCCTACAACACCGGCTTCAGGCTCGATTCCACCGAACTGCCGTCCAATGACGACACCGACTACGAAACCGGCAATCTCGGCCACCGTCCGCGCGTCAAGGGCGGTTATTTCCCGGTGCCGCCGATCGATTCGGCGCAAGACATGCGCTCCGAGATGCTGACCGTGCTCGCCGAGATGGGCGTGCGGGTCGAGAAGCATCACCACGAAGTGGCCGCGGCCCAGCACGAACTCGGCATCAAGTTCGACACGCTGGTCCGCAACGCCGACAAGATGCTGATCTACAAATATGTCGTGCATCAGGTCGCCAATGCCTACGGCAAGACCGCCACCTTCATGCCGAAGCCGATCTTCGGCGACAACGGCTCGGGTATGCATGTCCACCAGTCGATCTGGAAAGGCGGCAAGCCGACCTTCGCCGGCAACGAGTATGCCGGTCTCTCGGAAAGCTGCCTGTTCTATATCGGCGGCATCATCAAGCACGCCAAGGCTATCAACGCCTTCACCAACCCCCTGACCAACTCCTACAAGCGTCTGGTGCCGGGCTACGAGGCGCCGGTGCTGCTCGCCTATTCGGCGCGCAACCGCTCGGCGTCCTGCCGTATCCCGTTCGGCTCGTCGCCAAAGTCGAAGCGCGTCGAGGTCCGCTTCCCCGATCCGGGTGCGAACCCCTATCTCGCCTTTGCCGCCATGCTGATGGCCGGCCTCGACGGGATCAAGAACAAGATTCATCCCGGCCAGCCGATGGACAAGGATCTCTACGATTTGCCGCCGAAGGAGCTGAAGAAGATCCCGACCGTCTGCGGCTCGCTGCGTGAAGCGCTCCAGAGCCTCGACAAGGACCGCGGCTTCCTGAAGGCCGGCGGCGTCTTCGACGACGACCAGATCGACAGCTACATCGAGTTGAAGATGGCCGAGGTGATGCGCTTCGAAATGACACCGCATCCCGTCGAATACGACATGTACTATTCGGTCTGATTTTTGATCTCCCTGGACCCGGCATAACCCGGATCCAGCGGCTTCAATTCAGCCTGCAAATGCGAGGCCGGAAGATGAACCTCTTCCGGCCTCTTTGTTTGCTCATATCGAGGCTTCCATTCAGCCAAATCCGCGGACACTGACGCGTTCGATCGGATGCTGCCCCGATCCAGCGACTGGAAAGGCGCACCGGCTGCTGAGGTTCCGTCGGCTGGTCACGTCACACGTGCCGATTGCGCTGAGGCACAGGCCGGCTTGAGCCAGCCAAGCTGGGCTGCCAGGCGATCCGGCATGCGCTTTTTGCGAGTAAAGGGATAAGCCAGGAGCGAGCGGCACACTGCCTCAGGCTGCAATGCCCGCTCGTCCGGCGCCCCCGCCAATGCTGTCGTTCAAGAAACCCCGCCCCTTCGAACAGCACCGCTTGGCGTATCCCCCAATGCCTGCGAATACGCATGTTGCGCCGCAGCCTGTCAATGTCGCCTGCCGGGCGTCGAGACGGTCGATTTTGGTGTATGAACAGGGGCTTATGAAAGGATCGGTCGACAGGCATTCTTGCCGGAATGGCCGGATTTCCGGGCTTTTTCGAGGATTTCGAAGCCTGCGGCCCGGCGCCAAGGTATGCTTTCGTCAGCCCAAAGCCGCCTTGTCGGGATGGGTTTGAGCCGCCCTTTTTAACCTGACTTTTTTTGGGGGAATTTGCTTTGCCAGGCCAGGAGCCAGGAAGACGAGGAGCGGCGAACGGAAACAGCGGCATGCGATAGTGCCCGCCATCGTCACACGAAAAAGCCCCGGCAACTCCCGCCGGGGCTCGCGTCATGGTTGTCGGGGATCTTGAGGCCCGACGTGAAATATCAAGCAGCGGCCGAAACCGATGCGCCGGTCGAAACCTGCGAGATCGTCTTCAGGACCTGGGAAGCGATCTGGTAGGGGTCGCCCTGCGAGTTCGGGCGGCGGTCTTCCAGATAACCCTTGTAGTCATTCTTGACGAACGAATGCGGCACGCGGATCGAGGCGCCGCGGTCGGCGATACCATAGCTGAACTTGTTCCAGGGGGCCGTCTCGTGCTTGCCGGTCAGACGCTTGTCGTTGTCCGGGCCGTACACGGCGATATGGTCCATCAGGTTCTTTTCGAACTGCGCCATCAGGGCCTCGAAATAACCCTTGCCGCCGACTTCGCGCATATATTTGGTCGAGAAGTTGCAATGCATGCCCGAGCCGTTCCAATCGGTGTCGCCGAGCGGCTTGCAGTGGAACTCGATATCTATGCCGTACTTTTCGGTGAGGCGCTGGAGCAGGTAGCGGGCCATCCACATCTGATCGGCGGCCTTCTTGGAGCCCTTGCCGAAAATCTGGAATTCCCACTGGCCTTTGGCCACTTCGGCGTTGATGCCTTCATGGTTGATACCCGCGGCAAGGCAGAGGTCGAGATGCTCTTCGACGATCTGGCGCGCGATGCTGCCGACGTTCGAATAGCCGACGCCGGTGTAGTACGGGCCCTGCGGGGCGGGATAACCGCTCTCGGGGAAACCGAGCGGACGGCCATCCTTGTAGAAGAAGTACTCCTGCTCGAAACCGAACCAGGCATCCTCGTCGTCGAGAATGGTCGCGCGGCTGTTGGACACGTGCGGCGTGACGCCATCGGGCATCATGACTTCGCACATGACGAGAACGCCGTTGGTGCGGGCCGGATCGGGATAAAGCGCGACCGGCTTCAACACGCAATCGGAGCTTCGGCCCTCGGCCTGCATGGTGGACGAGCCGTCGAAGCCCCACAGCGGCAGCTGATCGAGCTTCGGGAACTCGGCATAATCCTTGATCTGGGTCTTGCCGCGAAGATTGGGGGCCGGGGTGTATCCGTCGAGCCAGATATACTCGAGCTTGTATTTGGTCATTCTAGAGCCTCTCGTTGTGCTTGACCACCGCACGCGGTGTCGACGCATGGCCGGAGCAAGCCGACCTGCCGACTGGTAAAAAGCAATTCATATGCCACTCTGGCGTCGACCGGTGCGACAAAATGGTCGTAAGATTCCCGTGAATTCACTGCACCGCCCCAGCAATGCGCCGGGATCGATCAGACGCAGAGATTGCGCAAATAATAGGCAATAACTGATCTTTTCATAAGCATATTGCCTAAATGAATCGCAGAACCTATTTTGAGGAAAAGCTGAATCAACTGACCCTCGGAGAAGAAAGGAGACCGCCAATGGAAGTCACCCTCGCCCGTCCGTCGGCAAAGATCCTGATGTTCCCGCTTGCAGGCCGCGTATCTGCCTCAAATTTAGGCGCGAAGGCCAAGTTCGCGGCAGAGCTTGCCTCGCTGCGTAACACGCATGCCGATTTCGATGGCTGGTATCACGAGGCCGCTGTCGAGGAAGAAAACCAGCAGCCGAAGAGCTGAACGCATCTTCAGCCTCGATATGAAAACCCGGCGCGATCGCTCGCGCCGGGTTTTCTCATGCATGTGGATCCGACCCATTACTGCTTGGTCTCCAGGTTCGTGCCCAGCGTGTCCTTGACGAAGATCATGCCGATGACGAGCGACATCGCCGCGATTATCACGGGATACCAGAGGCCATAATAGATGTCGCCCCTGTAGGCACTGAGCGCGAACACCGTCGCCGGCAGCAACCCGCCGAACCAGCCATTGCCGATATGGTAGGGCAGCGACATGCCGGTGTAGCGGATGCGGGTCGGGAACATCTCGACCAGGATGGCCGCGATCGGACCGTAGACCATGGTCACGAACAGGACGAGGACGAACAGGATGGCGATCGTCATAGGCCAGTTCACGGCCGCAGGGTCGGCGAACATGGCGAAGGCACCGCCGCCGGGTATGTTGTAGACGGTGACCTCAGGCGCACCGGCAGCCTCGTCGGCGGTCAAAAGCTTGTCCTTGATAGCCTGATCGGTAGGAACCGTCGCCTTCTCGCCGGCGCGGATGGCGGCGGCGTCGAGCTTCAGTTCGGGATTGGCAGCGACAAACGCGTCGAGCTTCTGGTCCGGTATCTTGATCGCAGCACGCTTCAGCGGATATCCGCCGTCCTGCAGCGACATGTTGACGGCCTTGACGAAGGCGGCCTCCTTGGCCTTGGCCTGGTCGCCCGCGGCGACAGCATCGTAGGATGCCACCGTTTCATTGCCGATCTTGACCGAAGCAGCCGTACCGGGTGCCGCTGTGGAAACGACGTCATAGGGCACCGAGTTCTTGGTCAGGAACGAGGTCGCGATGTCGCAAGACGTCGTGAACTTGGCGGTGCCCACCGGATTGAACTGGAACCTGCAGTCGCCGGGTGCCGCGGTCACCGTCGCGCGGGTGCTCTGCTGTGCCTCGGCAAGAGCCGGATTGGCGGCCCAGGTCAATGCCTTGAACAGCGGGAAGGTGCAGACGATCGCCAGTGCGAGCCCGGCCATGATGATCGGTTTGCGGCCGATCTTGTCGGAGAGCCAGCCGAACACGACGAAGAAGATGGAGCCCAGCGCAAGCGCGATGGCGATCATGATGTTGACCGACTGTGCGTCCAGCTTCAACACGTTCTGGAGGAAGAACAGGGCGTAGAACTGGCCGTTATACCAGACCACGGCCTGGCCAGCCGTAAGGCCGAGCAGTGCCAGCAGCGCGATCTTGGCGTTCTTCCACTGGCCGAAGGCTTCCGAGAGCGGTGCCTTGGAACCCTTGCCCTCTTCCTTCATGCGCTGGAAGGTGGGGGATTCGGAAAGCGACAGCCGGATCCAGATGGAAATGCCGAGCAACAGGAACGACACGATGAAAGGAACGCGCCAGCCCCAGGCGGCATAGGTTTCCTTGCTCATGGAGCCCTGGACGATCAGGATGACGATCAGCGACAGGAACAGGCCGAGTGTGGCGGTCGTCTGGATCCACGACGTATAGTAGCCGCGCCGGTCGTCCGGCGCATGCTCGGCGACATAGGTGGCCGCGCCGCCATATTCGCCGCCCAGTGCCAAGCCCTGGAGCATGCGCAGGATGATCAGGATCACCGGAGCCGCGATGCCGAGGCTCGCATAACCAGGCAGCAAGCCCACCAGGAAGGTCGACAGGCCCATGATCGTCATGGTGACGAGGAAGGTATATTTGCGGCCGACAAGGTCGCCGATGCGGCCGAACAGCAAAGCGCCGAACGGACGGACGAGGAAGCCGGCGGCGAAAGCCAGCAGCGCGAAAATATTGCGCGTCGCTTCCGGAATGGTCGGGCTGAAAAAGGTCGAACCAATAAAGGCCGCCAGCGACCCGTAGAGATAAAAATCGTACCATTCGAAAACAGTGCCGAGCGAAGAAGCGAAGATGACTTTCTTCTCCTCTCGCGTCATGCCGCGGCTCTTTCCGCTGGCGGTCGATGCGATAGCCATTGAGATGCTCCTCCCGTGAGACCCTTGTGCTCGATGCAGCGCCCTTGCGTTCGCATTCTCTTCCGAACGCAGACTCGCGGCAGCAATCACGGGAAAAATGACAGAAAGCGCCTGCCAACGGCAGATGACTTTGGGATTATGACTTTGGTATTAGGTGCGGTGCGGTGGCCGGTCAGCCTTCGAGCGCCTCGATCAGACCGACGGCAGCCATCATGTCGCGCTTGCGGGCGGACCGGCGCGCGACAGCTTCCGCATCCTGTCCCCAATGCTCGATCTGCCAATCCTCGTCGACATGGCCGGCAGTCCAGGCCGCCTCACCGCCGAGTTCGCCGAACTCCACGGCCAACGCCAGCAGCGCCGAACCGGTCAGCGAGGTCATGACGTGGATCGCTGCCAGGCGCAGCGGCTCGGCGCGCTGGGCAAGATGCGCACCCAGCACAGCAATGGTTTCGCGCGGTTGCTCGACGTGGATGATGCCCTCGGCAAGGTTGAAGCGAGCGCCGAGTGCTGCCTGCGCCCAATCGAGGACAGGATCCCACAGCTCGTTCTGCCGCTCGACCAAGCCTTGTGGTGCGTCGGCGCGATAACAGAGCAGATCCGATGAGGCAAAGCGCAGTATGTCCTCCAGCACCGCCTGCGGATCGCTGGCGACGCCGTCGAGCGCGGTGTTGACGAGACGCATCACCGGCATCGACACCGGATCGATGGTCTCGCCCTGGGCGGCGAATTCATCGGCAACCAGCGATGCCGCCTTCTCGGTCGGCAGCGTCAGCAGCGTCTTGCCCGGCGTGCGCACCGGCTTTCCGTCGAGATGGACGGCAAAGCCACCATCGGCGGGCGCGACCGAAACGGTCTTGTAAAAACGTTTCGGCAGCGGCTTCTTCATCTGGATTTGGGCGCGGCGCACCGGATCGGGGTCGGAGAGCAGTTTCCCCGCCTCGAGATCGCTGAGGATATCGCGCATGTCAGCCTCCTTCGGCCGTCTGCTGGCGCGGCGGCCTGTTGACGATGACCAGACCGGCGGCAATGAGACCAAGTGCCAGAAAAATGCGTATGGTCAGCGGCTCGTTCAAGAACAGGGCGCCGCACAGCACGCCGAAGACCGGCGACAGGAACGTGAAACTCGACAGGCTGGAGGCGGGATAGCGCCGCAGCAGCCAGAACCACAACACATAGGTGAAGGCGACGATATAGAGCGCCTGGAAAAGCAGGGCCAAAGTTGGCAACAGCGTGGGATCGCGCACGGAGGGGCCGGCCAGAGGCAACACCAGGACGCCGACGATCGCAGCGCCGGAGAGTTGATAGAGCAGCAGCTTTTCGGCGCTCGTCTCGACCAGCTTCGAGCGCTTGATGAGAATATTGGTCAAGGCCCAGACGAATCCGGAGCCAAGGCTCAGCAGATCGCCGAACAGCATGTCCCCGCTGCCGCCGAGCTTGTCGGAAAAGACCGCGGCGAGGCCGGCAAAGGCAAGCAGAAGGCCAAGGGATTTGCGCAGGCTGATCGGCTCGCCGAGCAGGAAATGCCCTCCCAGCAGCATCCAGAACGGCATGGTGTTGACCAGCAGCGTGTTGCGGGCGACCGTGGTGTGCTCCAGCCCGACATAAAGGCAGAGGAACTCGATGCCGAAGAGCACGCCGACTGCAATGCCCGCGAGCAATGTCCCGTCCCTCTTGAAAAGCGAAATGCCGCGCCAGCGGCACCAGAGGAAGACGCAGAGCCCGCCGATAACCGAGCGCGCGATCGACAGGAAAACCGGATCATAGCCGGCATAGGAGATCTTGGCGGCGACATAATTCAGGCCCCAGGAGAACGTCAGGCCGACCATTATGGCGGCGGCCGCCATGTCGACCGCATCGCGACGGTCGAGCGCATCGGCAGCGCCGCTCATGGTCAATCCTCCGCACTGGCGTCGTCGAAGCCGATCAGGTTCCAGCTCTGGCGCATATGCGGCGGCATAGGCGCGGTGACGTCGATGAAACCTTGGTCCGGATGCGGGATGACGATGCGGCGCGCGTGCAGATGCAGGCGATTCTGCATCCCGCCCGGAAAATCCCAGTTGGTGTCGGCCTCGAAATATTTGGGATCGCCGATGATGGGACAACCGATATGGGCGGCATGAACGCGCAACTGATGGGTGCGGCCGGTATAGGGCTCCATCTCCAGCCAGGTCAGCGCCTGCGCCGCCTGCTCGATGATGCGATAGTAGGATACGGCATGGTCGGCGCCCTTTTCGCCGTGCTTGGCAATGCGCACCCGATCGCCATCCGGCGTGGCTTCCTTGATCAGCCAGGTCGATATCTTATCCTCGCGCTTGGGCGGCACGCCCTTGACCAGGGCCCAGTAGGTCTTCTTGGTCTCGCGGGCGCGAAACGCCTCGGAGAGCTTCATCGCCGCCAGCCTGGTGCGGGCGACGACCAGCACGCCAGACGTGTCGCGATCGAGCCGGTGCACCAGCCGCGGCTTCTCGCCCTTCTGGTTGCGCCAGGCTTCCAACATGTCGTCGACGTTACGGGTGACGCCCGAGCCGCCCTGCACCGCAAGGCCAGCCGGCTTGTTGAAGACGAAGACCTTCGGATCCTCATGGATCAGCATCTTTGCCAGGACTTCGGCATCGCCCTGGTTGCGGATCGAATGGCCGGTCAGCGGGCTGTCGCCCTTCTTGTCCACTTCCAGCGGTGGAATGCGCACCGTCTGGCCAGGCTCGACACGGGTGTCGGCCTTGACGCGGCCGCCGTCGACGCGGATCTGCCCGGACCGAAGCAGCTTCTGCAGATGACCAAAGCCAAGGCCCGGGAAATGGGTCTTGAACCAGCGGTCGAGCCGCATGCCCGCCTCGCCGGCCTCCACCGTGATCTGTTCAACGCCTGCCATATTGTTTTCGCTTACCCGTTTCCTGGCAGGCCCAGGCCTGCTCTCGGCGCGGCAATAGCATTAAGGCAGGCTTCTTGCGAGCCAAAGACCCAAAAACAGGGCAATGATGGCGCCAATCACGCTGGCCAGCGCATATCCAAACGCCGGCAAGGTGGCTCCCCGCTCCCACAAGGTCGCGAAGTCGAGCGAAAAGGCGGAAAACGTCGTGAAGCCGCCTAAGATGCCGGTGGCAACAAACAGCCTGACTTCGTTAGACCCGCCGCGGCGCGCCAGGGCGGCGATGAACAGGCCCATCGCGAACGAACCGACGATGTTGATCGCCATCGTGCCCCAGGGATAGTTGGGGCCGACAAGGCGCAGCGAGCCCATATTGGTCAGATGGCGAACGCCGGCGCCAATGCCGCCGCCGGCGGCCACGAGAAGCAGATTGAACATCGCCGTATACTGTCCCCGACTATTCATACCTATCCGGCGCGCCGGCTACGTTCGAAAACTTGCCAGCTCAGGTGGTTTCGGCCTTCTTCGGCTTGGTCGAGCCGATCATCTTCCAGTTCTTGTAGAACATCGAATTGATCCTCTCGACGCTCACCGAGACGATGGCGAGAAGGCCGGCGATGAGCCTGGGGACCGGGGACGGCCTGATAATGTCCATGAATACGCAGTAGCGACGACCGTCATACTCGTTGACCGAGCGATGCAGCAGCGTGTCGTCGAAAATGAACAGCGGATTGTCGTACCAGTAGTTCTTGACGTTGCCGCACTCGACGAAGATCTCTGACTTCATCGGAATGAGGTTGTAGAGGATGCGGAGGCTGAGCCGCAACGGTCCGAAGTGCCAGGAGGTCGATTCGCGCTTGCTGAAGACCGAGACGGCAATCGTCTTGATGTATTTGAAATCCTTGTTGAACTCGGCGACGTTGTCTATCCTGTGCTTGCCATACCATTGGTAGACATACATGCCGCGCCGGCCGGCGCCGAAATTGGCGTCGATGTCGGCGATGATTTCGGCCTTGCGCGCCTTGAAGACATCCAAGACCTCGTTGACTTCGCGCTGATAATCCTGAGGGAACTGCTCCAGCTTCCACACGCCCGGATTTCTGTAGCACAGGAGGTCGACCAGCAGGTTGAATGGCGAAAGCAGCCAGGTGAAGAGGCCATTGCCCAGGAAATAGCCGCTGAACAGGGACAGATTCTTGCGGTCGTTGCGCAGCACGTCGATCAGGCCGCAAACGACGAAAATCGTCGTTAGGATCGGAATGAAATAGAAGCCAAGGGCAAGGAGCGGGATGGCAATGGCGAATTTGCGAAGGGTCTTGCGAAGGGTTTTTGTCATTTTTCCACGCGCCGAGCGCGATCCTGTTGCGAATGAATAGTGCCAAAATCACGACAACGACCACCGCCCGGCCGTGCGCCTTGATAAGGTCTTTTGGGTTGCCGCACAACGGCCACGGCATCGTGGCCGGCTGACTGCCTTGCCGAGACCTCGAACTGTCGCGGGGTCAGGATGTCGACCGTTACCTGCTCTTCCTCCGGCCGGCTCGGAAGCTGCGGCATTGGCATCGATATAATCGTGGCCGCGAGCAGCGCGTGCAGAAGAACCGACGTGGAAATACCCCAGGTGAAACCTCGTTTCGGACCGCAACCGCCACCGGCCGTCGCAAGCCTGCTATTCCCGCTCTTTGCGCAGCTTCGCCCAGTAGTCGAGCCGTTTCCTGATATCGCGCTCGAAACCGCGTTCGGGTGGGTCGTAGAAGGTCTGGCGACCCATCTTTTCCGGAAAATAGTCCTGGCCGGAAAACGCGTCCGGTTCGTCATGATCATAGCGGTAGCCAGCCCCGTAATCTTCGTCCTTCATCAACTTTGTCGGCGCGTTGAGGATGTGCTTGGGCGGCAGCAGCGAACCGTGCTCCTTGGCAGCGCGCGTGGCGGCTTTGAAGGCGGTGTAGACCGCGTTGGATTTGGGCGCCGTGGCGAGATAGACGGTGGCCTCGGCGAAGGCGAGTTCGCCCTCGGGCGACCCCAGATAATCGTAGGCGTCCTTGGCCGCATTGGCGACGACCAGCGCCTGCGGATCGGCCAGCCCGATGTCCTCCATCGCCATGCGCACCAGCCGGCGGCCGAGATAGAGCGGATCCTCGCCGGCGTCGAACATGCGCGCGAGGTAGTAGAGCGCGGCATCGGGATCGGAGCCGCGCACGGATTTGTGCAGCGCCGAGATCAAATTGTAGTGACCGTCCTGGCCCTTGTCGTAGATCGGCGCCCGACGCTGAATGATGCGCTGCAAGCCTTCGGGGCCGAACACTTCGCCTGGTTTGGCGGCGCGCCACACTTCTTCCGCCAGCGTTAGCGAGGCCCGGCCATCGCCGTCGCTCATGCGGATGAGCATCGCTCGCGCCTCATCATCGAGCGGCAGCGCCCTGCCCTCCGTCTCTTCGGCCCTGGCCAGAAGCTTTGCGATGCTTTCCTCGCCAAGCGAATGGAAAACCAGCACGCGCGCACGCGACAGCAGAGCTGCATTGAGCTCGAAGGACGGATTTTCGGTGGTAGCGCCGACGAGCACGACGGTGCCGTCTTCCATGACTGGAAGGAAGCCGTCCTGCTGGGCGCGGTTGAAGCGGTGGATCTCGTCGACGAACAGCAGGGTCTGGCGGCCATTGGCGCGGCGCAGCTTGGCCGCCTCGAACACTTTCTTCAGCTCGGCTACGCCGGAGAAAACCGCCGAAATCTGCTCGAAGGCGAGGCTGGTTTCACCGGCAAGCAGGCGCGCCACCGTGGTCTTGCCGGTGCCGGGCGGCCCCCAGAAAATCATGGAGCCGAGCGAACCGGAATTAATCAGCCGGGTCAGTGCGCCATCGGGGCCGGTCAGATGCTCCTGGCCGACGACCTCGCCAAGGTTTTTCGGGCGCAGCCTGTCTGCCAGCGGCCGGCCTGGCGGCGCCTTTTCCGGTTCATCGACACTGAACAGATCGGCCATGCACTTCTTTTTGGGTTTGGAGCGCGATCTCTTCAGCGATCGAGCTCAGTAACGCAACACCTGGCGCAGTATCTGCCCGCCGCGCTCGACGGTAAAGCGCCACCAGCGCGTATCCTGCTGGGAAGCCTGCGCCAGCGTCGCCGCCGTATCGATTGTCGTGCCGTTGACCTCGCGCACGATGTCGCCCGGCTGGAAGCCGAAATCGGCGGCCGGCGAATCGCGATTGATGTCGACCACGGTGACGCCCTTGATGTCGGTGCGCAGGCCGAGCTTCTGAGCCAGCCGCGGCGATAATTCCGCAACCTTGGCGCCCGAGAAGGGGCTGCGGCCATGCAGCGTCACCTCCGAGGGTTTTGCACCCTCGGGCGCGCGTTCCAGGGCGATGTCCATCGCCGCCTGCTGGCCTTTGGTCAGCACCGCGAAATTGGCCTTTGTACCGATCGACAGCGTCGCCATGCGATAGTCCAGTGCCTCGATGCTCTCGACCGGCTTGCCGTTGATCTGCAGGACGACATCGCCAGGCTTCAATCCGGCCTTGCCGGCCGGTCCGGACGCGTCAACGGACGAGACCAGCGCGCCGGCAGGCTTTTCCATGCCGAGCGATTCAGCGATCTGCGGCGTCACCGCTTCGAACTCGGCCCCGATGTAAGGCCGCTCGAAGAAATCGAGACCGGCCTTGGCGGCATCGGCGAAAGCGCGCACCATATTGGCAGGAATGGCAAAGCCGATGCCGATCGAGCCGCCGCTGCGGCTGAAGATGGCGGTGTTGATGCCGACCAGCTGGCCGCCCATGTTGATCAGCGCGCCGCCGGAATTGCCGGGATTGATGGCAGCGTCCGTCTGGATGAAATAACCCGAATCCGAAACGCCTATATGGCTGCGGGCAAGTGCGGAAACGATGCCGCTCGTGGTGGTCTGCCCGACGCCGAAAGGATTGCCGATGGCCAGCACCAGGTCACCGACTTCGAGCGCATCGGAATCGCCGATGGCGATGACCGGGAATGGCTTGTCGGATTCGATCTTGAGCACGGCAAGATCGAGCGTCTCGTCCTTGAGCATCACCTTGCTGGTGAATTCGCGCCCGTCGGCGGTCGCGACCTTCACCTCGTCGGCATTCTTGATGACGTGGAAATTGGTGACGATGACGCCACTCGGATCGACAAGCACGCCCGAGCCCAGCGAGGACTGCGCGCGCGGCTGCGCGCGACCGAAGAATTCTTCGAAGAACGGATCGCCTTCGAAGGGCGAAACGACCTTGGCCGTTTGCGAGGCATAGACATTGACCACGGCCGGCGCCGTCTGCTTGACCAATGGCGCGAACGACAACTGCACTTCCTCACGGCCGAACGGCACGCGCTTGTCGGGGCCCGAGGTGGCGTTTTCGCCCTCGACGCCGTGCAGCAGGTCGGTGAGCACGTCGGAGAGGCCCGGATCGGCTTTGGGGGCATCCTCGGCCAATGCCTGCCGGACTGTCGGCGTGGTTGCGAACGCCATAAAGGCGCAGAGCAGAACCAGGGACAGTCTTTTAGCGCGCATTGCGAATCCTCCGTGCGAGTTGGGGCGCATTGTCCCGACGAATGTGCAAAATGAAAGGCTAAGGCGATTAAATCGAATTATTTTGACGCAGGAGCAGCCGAGGCGGCCAGAATATGAAAAAGGGGCCCGCAGGCCCCTTTAAATCATTTGAAAAGCGAAGCCTTAAGCGGCTGCGGCTTCCGCATCGGTGCCTTCGGCTTCGAGGCGGGCGCGGTCGCCGGCGCCCTTGGCCTCCGTGTCGCGGTCTACGAATTCGATGACCGCCATCGCGGCATTGTCACCGTGGCGGAAGCCCGCCTTCATGATGCGCAGATAGCCGCCGTTGCGGGTGGCGTAGCGCGGCGCGATGGTGTCGAACAGGCGCTTGACGACGCCTTCATTGCCGATCTGCGCGATCACCTGGCGGCGGGCGTGCAGGTCGCCGCGCTTGCCGAGCGTCACCAGCTTCTCGACGATCGGACGCAGGTCCTTCGCCTTGGGCAAGGTGGTGACGATCTGCTCGTGTTCGAGCAGCGACACGGCAAGGTTGGCAAACATCGACTTGCGATGGCTTATGCTGCGGGCGAACCGGCGGCCTTTAAATCCATGGCGCATGGCTCTTCTCCTTCATTCCGGGTTCGAGAAGCTCCTCGGAGCCTCAATATTGATCTTCGTAACGCTTGGCGAGGTCTTCGATGTTTTCCGGCGGCCAGTCCGGCACTTCCATACCGAGGTGCAGGCCCATCGCCGCCAGGACTTCCTTGATCTCGTTCAGCGACTTGCGGCCGAAGTTCGGGGTACGCAGCATCTCGGCTTCGGTCTTCTGGATGAGATCGCCGATGTAGACGATGTTGTCGTTCTTCAGGCAGTTGGCCGAACGCACCGAAAGCTCGAGTTCGTCGACCTTCTTGAGCAGCGCCGGGTTGAAGGCAAGCTCGGTGACGGCTTCGGTGGCGACTTCCTTCTGCGGCTCGTCGAAATTGACGAACAGGCCAAGCTGGTCCTGCAGGATGCGGGCGGCGAAAGCCACCGCGTCCTCGCCCGAGATCGAACCGTCGGTCTCGATGGTCATGGTCAGCTTGTCGTAGTCGAGAACCTGGCCCTCACGGGTGTTCTCGACCTTGTAGGAGACCTTCTTGACCGGCGAATAGAGGCTGTCGACCGGGATCAGGCCGATCGGCGCATCCTCGGCGCGGTTGCGGTCGGCCGGCACGTAACCCTTGCCGGTATCGACAGTGAATTCCATACGGATTTCAGCGCCCTCGTCCAGCGTGCAGATGACGTGATCCGGATTGAGGATCTCGACGTCGCCCACCGTCTGGATGTCGCCGGCGAGAACCGCACCCGGGCCCTGCTTGCGCACAACCATGCGCTTGGGGCCGTCGCCTTCCATGCGGATGGCGATTTCCTTGATGTTGAGGACGATGTCGGTCACGTCCTCGCGCACGCCGGCGATGGACGAGAATTCATGCAGGACGCCGTCGATCTGTACGGCGGTGACGGCCGCCCCGCGCAGCGAAGACAGAAGCACGCGGCGCAACGCATTGCCGAGGGTGAGGCCGAAGCCGCGTTCGAGCGGCTCGGCCACCAGCGTGGTCAGCGTCTTCTTCTTCGACGAGAACTCGATCTTGTTCGGCTTGATCAGTTCCTGCCAATTTTTCTGGATCATGATGCTTTCCTTCCGTTGACCCGCCACCATCCAATCGTGGCGGGCGACCTGGAAAACCGCGGAGGAACGCTTCTGGCGTTCACGCGGCGTTCGGTAATTCCTTAGACGCGACGCTTCTTGCGCGGACGGCAGCCATTGTGCGGGATCGGGGTCACATCACGGATCGAGGTGATGGTGAAACCAGCCGCCTGCAGGGCGCGCAGCGCCGATTCACGGCCAGAGCCGGGTCCGCAGACCTCGACCTCGAGCATGCGCATGCCGTGTTCCTGGGCCTTCTTGGCAACATCCTCGGCAGCCATCTGGGCGGCGAAGGGGGTCGACTTGCGCGAACCCTTGAAGCCCTGGGCTCCGGCCGACGACCAGGCGATCGAATTGCCCTGCGCGTCGGTAATGGTGATCATGGTGTTGTTGAAGGTCGAATTGACGTGGGCAACGCCCGACGAGATGTTCTTGCGTTCGCGACGGCGAACACGAGCGGCTTCCTTGGCCATGGTATTCCTTTCAGTTGATCTCTACACCGCCGTAATGCCAGCGGCTCCACCTTGGTAAGGGAGTGGGGAATAGGGCAGTAAGGGAGTAGGGATAGTGCGACCCGATTGCCGGGCATTCCCTACTGCCTTACTCCCCTACTCCCTTACTGCCCTAAATTACTTCTTCTTGCCGGCGATCGACTTGGCCGGGCCCTTGCGGGTGCGTGCATTGGTGTGCGTGCGCTGGCCGCGAACCGGCAGCGAGCGACGGTGACGCAGGCCGCGGTAGCAGCCGAGGTCCATGAGCCGCTTGATGTTCATCGACACTTCGCGGCGCAGGTCGCCCTCGACCTGATAGTCGCGGTCGATCGTCTCGCGGATCTGCAGCACTTCCGCGTCGGTCAGTTGGTTGACGCGGCGCTCGGCCGGGATGCCGACCTTGTCGACGATTTCCTGGGCGAACTTCTTGCCGATGCCGTGAATGTACTGAAGCGCGATGACAACGCGCTTGTTGGTCGGAATGTTGACGCCGGCTATACGAGCCATGTTCTTCTCATCTCCATATGGGCCGGCCACCTTCAAAACAAGGTAGGCCCGGCGCTGTCTGCGTTGCCCCGCGTCCGGTGGAGGCCGGCCCTTGCGGGAGTTTCCTGGTCAAAAACGGCTGCCCCGCCCTTGCGGGCAAGCAAACTCCATGCCTGACAGGAAGACGGGCCGCCATACCCCAGCGGACCGCTTCAGTCAAGCACAATCGCTATTTGGCCGCGGCGGCCTGTTTCACCGTCGCCGCGAGCACGGCTTCGATCTCCGACGTCACGGCATCGATACCAGCCATGCCGTCCACGCTCTTCAGCCGGCGCTTGGCATAATAATAGCCGATCAGCGGAGCGGTCTTCTTGTAATATTCCCGCAGGCGCTCCTCGAACACCGCCGGATTGTCGTCCTTGCGCACCGGCTGACCGGCTGCCTTGGCCTCATCGGCGCGCTTGACGATGCGGCCGACCAGCGCCTTGTCATCGACGACAAGCTCGATGACGGTGTCGAGCGCGATGCCACGTTCGTCAAGCATCGATTCAACCGCATCAGCCTGCACCAGCGTACGCGGGTAGCCGTCGAGGATGAAACCATTGGCGCAATCGGGCTGGTCAATGCGCTCGGCCACGATGGCGTTGACGATGGCATCCGAGACCAACTCGCCGGCATCCATGACCGCCTTGGCGCGCTTGCCGACTTCGGTACCGGCCTGGACCGCGGCGCGCAGCATGTCGCCCGTGGAAAGCTGGGGGATGCCGTGTCTCTCTACCAGTCTTTGTGCTTGTGTCCCCTTGCCCGCTCCTGGCGGCCCAAGCAAAATCAACCTCATCTGGCTTTCTTCCCCCCGCGCAGCTTCGACTTCTTGATCAGGCCTTCATATTGGTGCGCGATCAGGTGGCCCTGAATCTGCGCAACCGTGTCGAGCGTGACACTGACCACGATCAGAAGCGATGTGCCACCAAGGTAGAATGGTACGCCAGTCGCCGAGATCAGGAACTCCGGCAGCAGACAGACCAGCACCAGATAGATGGCACCGACGACAGTGATGCGGGTAAGAACGTAGTCGATATAGTCGGCGGTGCGCTCGCCCGGACGGTAGCCGGGGATGAAGCCGGAGTGCTTCTTGAGCTGGTCGGCGGTGTCCTTCGGGTTAAAGACGATCGCGGTGTAGAAGAAGGCGAAGAACACGATCATCGCCGCGTAGAACAACATATAGAGCGGCTGGCCATGGCCGAGCGAGGCCAGGATGGTGCTGGCCCAGGCCGGCATGTTCGTCGTCTGCGAGAAGCCGGCGACGGTGGCCGGCAGCAAGAGCAGCGACGAGGCGAAGATCGGCGGGATGACGCCCGACGTGTTGAGCTTGAGCGGCAGGTGAGAAGTGTCGCCCTGGAACATGCGATTGCCGACCTGACGCTTCGGATACTGGATCAGCAGACGCCGCTGGGCGCGCTCGAAGAAGACGATGAGCGCGATGACGACGATGGCCAGCACGATGATCGCCAGGATCAGGCCGGTCGACAGCGCTCCGGTGCGGCCGAGTTCCAGCGTGCCGGAAATGGCATGCGGCAGGCCGGCGACGATGCCGGAGAAGATGATCAGCGAAATGCCGTTGCCGATGCCGCGCGCGGTGATCTGCTCGCCGAGCCACATCAGGAACATGGTGCCGCCGACCAGCGTGACGACGGTCGAGATGCGGAAGAACATGCCGGGATCGCTGACGATGCCGTTGCCGCCTTCAAGCCCGACCGAAATACCATAGGCCTGCACCAGCGCCAGGAGCACCGTGCCGTAGCGCGTGTACTGATTGATGACCTTGCGGCCCTGCTCGCCTTCCTTCTTCAGCGCTTCCAGCGACGGGATGACCGAGGTCATCAGCTGCATGATGATGGAAGCGGAAATGTAAGGCATGATGCCGAGCGCGAAGATCGCCATGCGTTGCACGGCGCCGCCGGCGAACATGTTGAACATGCCCAGCACGCCCTTGCTCTGCGAAGAGAAGGCCTGCGCGAAGGCATCGGGATTGATGCCGGGAAGCGGGATGTAGGTGCCGAGGCGGTAGACGAGCAGCGCGCCGACGGTGAACCAGATTCGTTTCTTCAGGTCCTCCGCTTTGGCGAAGGCTGAGAAATTCAGATTCGAGGCTAGTTGTTCAGCAGCCGAAGCCATGCCCGATTCTCCGCTTGGTCACGCTTGATGACCCTAAGGTCAGGCGGCGCGTGTCACCGAAGCTCACGAGATAAGCTCCGGACTGTAAACATGCAAGCGGCCGCGTTGACGCGGCCGCCATATTGAACAGGTCGAAGCGTGATCGAAAGCAAAACCGGATCGGCCTTGCCGAGCGCGCTTCAAATTGCTGTTACTCGGCGGCCGCCTCTTGCGGCAGCTTGACCGAACCGCCGGCCTTTTCGATCTTCTCGATCGCGGCCTTGGAGGCCCCGGCGACGTCAAAGGCGAGCTTCGCCTTGAGATCGCCGTCCGACAGCACGCGCACGCCGTCCTTCACGCGACGGATGACGCCGGCGGCTACCAGCGCCTCGGCCGTCACGGTCGCCTTCGCATCGAGCTTCTTGGCGTCTACAGCGGCCTGGATACGGGCCAGCGAGACGACGGTGAAGCTCTTGGCGAAGATGTTGTTGAAGCCACGCTTCGGCAGGCGCCGATAGAGCGGCATCTGGCCACCCTCGAAGCCGTTGACGGCGACGCCGGAGCGCGCCTTCTGGCCCTTGACGCCGCGACCGGCAGTCTTGCCGGAACCGGAGCCGATGCCGCGGCCGAGACGCTTCTTCGAATGCGTCGCGCCGTCCTTGTCACGCAGATCGTTGAGTTTCATCTTGCTTCTCCTGCGCCTGTGCTCAGCCCTCGTCCACGACGCGGACGAGATGCTGGACGGCAGCGATCATGCCGCGCACGGAAGGCGTATCTTCCAGCGTGCGCTGCTTGTGCATCTTGTTGAGGCCGAGGCCGACCAGCGTCGCGCGCTGTTCCTTCGGGCGGCGGATCGGCGAACCGATCTGCTCAACGGTGATGGTCTTGGTTGCTTTCTTGGCCATGGTCAAAATCCCTGGTCAGATCGACTATTCTTCAGCCGCGACGGCGGTGCCGCGGCGGGCCTGAAGGGTCGAATACTTGATGCCGCGCGCGGCAGCCACATCCTTGGGATGCATCTGGCTCTTCAGCGCGTCGAAAGTGGCGCGAACCATGTTGTAAGGGTTCGACGAACCCATCGACTTGGCGACCACGTCATGCATGCCGAGCGTCTCGAAGACGGCACGCATCGGGCCGCCGGCGATGATGCCGGTACCTTGCTTGGCGGCGCGCAGGAGAACACGGCCGGCGCCCCAGCGTCCCTCGACATCGTGGTGCAGCGTGCGGCCCGAGCGCAGCGGCACGAAGATCATGTCGCGCTTGGCCGATTCGGTTGCCTTGCGGATGGCTTCCGGCACTTCGCGCGCCTTGCCGTGACCGAAGCCGACGCGGCCCTTCTGGTCGCCGACGACGACGAGTGCTGCAAAACCGAAGCGGCGGCCGCCCTTGACGACCTTGGCGACACGGTTGATGTGGACGAGCTTGTCGACCATGCCGTCATCGCGTTCTTCACGATCGCGGCCGCGGCCGCCATCCCTACGTTCCTGTGCCATATCCTGTTCCTTGTTCTTTTCCGGAAGCACGGGTTGCTGAATGCCGACGCCTCATTGCGGGTCGCCGACGGTGAAAATCATCACTCCCTTGCATGATCCGTTTCGAAAAGTCTGCAACTTTCTGCCGGCTTTCGGTCCGGATCAGGCTTAGAAGCTCAAGCCGCCTTCACGAGCCGCCTCGGCCAGCGCCTTGACGCGGCCGTGATAGATGTACGGGCCGCGGTCGAAGACGACTTCCTTGACTCCCGCCTTGGCGGCACGCTCGGCGATCAGCTTGCCAATCGCGGCAGCGGCAGCGGTATCTGCACCGGTCTTGAGCGAACCCTTGAGGTCCTTCTCGAGGGTCGAGGCGGCAGCGATGGTGTGGCCCTTGGCGTCGTCGATGACCTGGACGTAGATGTTCTTCGACGTGCGGTGAACCGACAGGCGCGGACGCTCGCCGGCGACCTTCTTGATCTGGCGGCGGACGCGCTGCGCGCGGCGCTGAGTGGCTTCCTTGGTACCCATGATGGTCTTCCTTGCCTTCAGAAAACGGGGGCCGCCCTGTGCGGTAGGCGAAAGCGCCTCCCGCGACCGCTCCCCGCGGCGTTACACTTCCTGGCTTGGCCCCTTCCGAAAAGTCTGCACCTTCCCGGGGCCAAACCCACTACTTCTTCTTGCCTTCCTTGCGGACGATCTTCTCGCCTGCGTAGCGGACGCCCTTGCCCTTGTAGGGCTCGGGACCACGGTATTCGCGGATTTCCGCGGCCACCTGGCCGACCTGCTGCTTGTCGATACCGGCAACGGTGATTTCGGTCGGCTTCGGCACGGTGATGGTGATGCCTTGCGGCGTCTCGTAGACGACGTCGTGGCTGAAGCCGAGCGCCAGCTGCAGGTTCTTGCCCTGCAAGGCGGCGCGATAGCCGACGCCGGTGATCTCGAGCTTCTTCTCGAAGCCGTCCTTGACGCCCTGCAGGATGTTGACGATCTGCGTGCGCGACATGCCCCACTTGGAGCGGGCGGTCTTGGACTGGTCGCGCGGCTCGACAGCTATCTCGCTGCCTTCCATCTTGACCAGCACTTCGTCGTTGACCACGAACTTCAGCTCGCCCTTGGGGCCCTTCGCCGTCACGGTCTGGCCGTTGACGGTCGCGGTCACGCCCTGCGGCAGCGAAACGGGTTTCTTTCCAATACGAGACATTTTGTTGTCCTCGTCACTTCTCTTGTTTCAGGTCTCTGTCTTCGGAACGATCCGAAGACCGGATTCCATTTTTTCGGGATCACGCTGCCGGATCAGAAGATCTGGCAGAGGATCTCGCCACCGACATTCTGTTCGCGCGCTTCGTGGTCGGCCATCACGCCCTTCGGCGTCGAAAGGATGGCGATACCGAGGCCGTTGGCGACATGCGGGATCGACTTGGCCGAAACGTAAACGCGGCGGCCCGGCTTCGAGACGCGGGCGATTTCGCGCACCACCGGCGCTCCGTCGAAATACTTCAGCTCGATCTCGATTTCGGACTTGCCGTTGTCGAAATCGGTCTGGCTGTAGTCGCGGATATAGCCTTCAGCCTTCAGCACGTCGAGGACGCGGGTGCGCAGACGCGAGGCCGGCGTCGACACGCTCGACTTCTTGCGGCCATAGGCGTTGCGGATGCGGGTCAGCATATCGCCGAGAGGATCGCTCAATGACATGTTATGTCCTCCTTACCAGCTCGACTTGACCAGGCCCGGGATCTGGCCGTTATTGCCGAGATCACGAAGCGCGATGCGCGATACTTTGAGCTTGCGATAGTAGGCACGCGGACGGCCGGTGACTTCGCAGCGGTTGCGGATGCGGATCTTGGCCGAGTTGCGCGGCATGGCGGCAAGCTTGAGCTGAGCGCGGAAGCGCTCCTCCATCGGCTTGGACTGGTCCATGATGATCGCCTTCAGGGCAGCGCGCTTAGGACCGTACTGGTCGGCAAGCTTGCGGCGCCTGTTGTTCTTCTCGACTGAGCTGGTCTTTGCCATTTCAGATTTTTCCTTTTCTCGCTGCCGTTACTGGCGGAAGGGGAAGTTGAAGGCCTTGAGCAGTGCCCTGGCTTCGTCGTCCGTCTTCGCAGTCGTACAAACGATGACGTCCATGCCCCAGATCTGATCAACCTTGTCGTAGTTGATCTCCGGGAACACGATGTGTTCCTTGATGCCCATGGCGTAGTTGCCACGGCCATCGAAGCTCTTCGGATTCAGTCCGCGGAAGTCGCGGACGCGCGGCAGCGCGATGTTCACGAGGCGGTCGAGGAACTCGTACATGCGTTCCTTGCGCAGCGTGACCTTGGCGCCGATCGGCATCTTCTCGCGGACCTTGAAGCCTGCGATCGAATTGCGGGCGCGGGTGACGACGGCCTTCTGGCCGGCGATCATCGCCAGATCCTCGGCCGCGATCGAAGGCTTCTTCGAATCGCCGGTCGCTTCGCCAACGCCCATGTTCAGCACGATCTTGTCGATGCGCGGAACCTGCATCTCGTTGTCGTAGCCGAACTGCTCCTGCAAGGCCTTGCGGATGGTCTCGTTGTAGACCTGCTTGAGGCGCGGCGTGTTCTGGGCAGTCGCCTGCTTGGTTTGAGCCTTAGCCATTGATGACTTCTCCCGAGCGCTTGGCGACGCGCACCTTCTTGCCGTCCTTCTGGAAGATGAAGCCGACGCGGGTCGGCTTGCCATCCTTGGGGTCGGCCAGCGCGATGTTCGACAGCTGGATCGGCGCTTCCTTGGTGATGATCCCGCCCTCTTGGGACTGGGACTGCTTCTGGTGACGACGGATCATGTTGACGCCGCGCACCAGCGCGGTGTCGTCCTTCGGCTGAACCGACAGGACTTCGCCCGAACGGCCCTTGTCCTTGCCAGCCAGCACGACGACCTTGTCGCCTTTTCTAATCTTCTGCATTGGTCCGGCTCCTTACAGCACTTCAGGCGCGAGCGAGATGATCTTCATGTGGTTCTTGGCGCGGAGTTCGCGCGGAACCGGTCCGAAGATACGCGTGCCGATCGGCTCTTTCTTGTTGTCGACGAGAACGGCCGCGTTCTTGTCGAAACGGATCACGCTGCCGTCCGGGCGGCGGATGTCCTTGGCCGTGCGAACCACGACCGCTTTCATCACATCGCCCTTCTTCACGCGGCCGCGCGGGATGGCTTCCTTGATCGACACCACGATGATGTCGCCTACGGAAGCGTATTTCCGCTTCGAGCCGCCCAGCACCTTGATGCACATGACACGACGGGCGCCGGAATTATCCGCGACGTCGAGGTTTGTTTGCATCTGAATCATGACTGGCCGCCTTCTTCTTTTCTAACGGGACGGGTTCTTCACCCCTCCCCGGTCTGTCCAAAATTCGTTTGTTTACGCCCAGAGATCAGGCTTGGTCCGAAGACACGACGATCCAGCGCTTGTCCTTGGAAATCGGCTTCGATTCCTGGATGAACACCTGATCGCCGACCTTGTGGGCGTTGTTCTCGTCGTGCGCCTTGTACTTCTTGGTCATGCGCACGGTCTTCTTCATCACGGGATGCGTGAAGCGCCGTTCGACCTTGACGACAACCGTCTTCTCGTTCTTGTCGCTGACGACGGTGCCCTGCAGAATGCGCTTTGGCATGGTTTTCGTCCTTAAGCCTTCTTAGCCGCGGACTTTTCCGCAGCGATGGTCTTGATACGCGCAATGTCCTTGCGGACCTGCCTCACGCGCGCGGTCTTTTCGAGCTGGCCGGTCGCCTTCTGGAAGCGCAGGTTGAACTGCTCTTTCTTCAGGCTGGCCAGGTCGTCGGTCAGCTGGTCCTGGGTCTTGGTCCGGATGTCTTCGGCTTTCATGATCAGCCCGTCCTTATTCTGCGATGCGCTGTACGAAGCGCGTCCTGACCGAGAGCTTGGCCGCGCCGAGACGCAGTGCCTCACGGGCGGTTTCTTCGTTGACGCCGTCGATCTCGAACATGATCCGGCCCGGCTTGACGCGCGCCGCCCAGTAATCGACCGCGCCCTTGCCCTTGCCCATGCGGACTTCGGTCGGCTTCGAGGTGACCGGCAGATCCGGGAAAATACGGATCCAGACACGGCCGGCGCGCTTCATCTCGCGGGTGATCGCGCGGCGAGCCGCCTCGATCTCGCGCGCGGTGACGCGGTTCGGCTCAAGCGCCTTCAGCCCGAAACCACCGAAATCCAGATTGGTGCCGCCCTTGGCGGTACCGTGGATGCGGCCCTTGAACTGCTTGCGGAACTTTGTGCGCTTTGGCTGCAGCATCGTTCTAACTCCAAATTCCTAAATGTCTCAGGCGTTTTCGCGACGACGACCGCGTTCGCGATCACCACCACCACCGCCATGCGCATGATCGCCCTCGGTCGCGCGGCGCTCCGAAGCCATCGGGTCGTGCTCGAGGATCTCGCCCTTGAACACCCACACCTTGACGCCGCAGATGCCGTACGCCGTATTCGCCTCGGCCGTGCCGTAGTCGACATCGGCGCGCAGCGTGTGCAGCGGCACGCGGCCTTCGCGGTACCATTCCATGCGCGCGATTTCGGCGCCGCCGAGACGGCCCGAGCAGTTGATGCGGATGCCTTCGGCACCGAGGCGCATCGCCGACTGCACGGCACGCTTCATGGCGCGGCGGAACGCGATGCGGCGCTCGAGCTGCTGGGCGATCGACTGCGCGACCAGGGTCGCGTCGATCTCCGGCTTGCGCACTTCGACGATGTTGAGGTGCGTCTCGGACTTGGTCATCTCCATCAGCTTCTTGCGAAGCTTCTCGATGTCGGCGCCCTTCTTGCCGATGATCAGACCCGGGCGCGCGGCATGGATGGTGACGCGGCACTTCTTGTGCGGACGCTCGATCACAACCTTCGAAATGGCAGCCTGCTTGAGCTCCTTCTCGAGGTACTTGCGGATCTTGATGTCCTCATGCAGCAGCTTGCCGTACTCGCCGGTGTTCGCGAACCAGCGCGAATCCCAGGTGCGGTTGATGCCGAGGCGAAGACCGATCGGATTGACTTTCTGGCCCATTATGCGGCCTCCCCTTTTTCTTCGACTTCACGAACGACGATCGTGAGGTGCGAGAACGGCTTCTCGATACGGCTGGCGCGACCACGGCCCCGGGCATGAAACCGCTTCATGACGATCGACTTGCCGACATAGGCTTCCGCCACGATCAGCGCATCGACGTCGAGGTCGTGGTTGTTTTCCGCGTTGGCGATTGCCGATTCCAGCGTCTTCTTGACCGTGCCGGAAATCCGCTTGGCCGAGAATTCCAGGTCGGAAAGCGCTGTCGCGACCTTCTTGCCGCGGATCAGCGCGGCAACCAGGTTCAGCTTCTGCGGGCTGATACGGATCGTGCGCAGTACGGCGCGCGCTTCGTTGTCAGCAAGCCTGCGCGGAGCTTTGGCCTTGCCCATGATTATTTCCTCTTCGCCTTCTTATCCGCGCCGTGACCGTAATAGGTCCGCGTCGGAGCGAATTCACCGAACTTGTGACCGACCATGTCCTCGTTCACCGAGACGGGAACATGCTTCTGGCCGTTGTAGACACCGAAGGTGAAGCCGACGAACTGCGGCAGGATGGTGGAGCGACGGCTCCACATCTTGATCACCTCATTGCGACCACCTTCACGAACCTTGTCCACCTTCTTGAGAAGGTAGCCGTCGATGAAGGGGCCTTTCCAAATAGAACGAGTCACTTGGCGTTACCTCTTCTTAGCTCTTGCGCTGATGGCGCGAGCGCAGGATGAACTTGTCGGTCGCCTTGTTGGACCGCGTCTTCTTGCCCTTGGTCGGCTTGCCCCACGGCGAGACCGGATGGCGGCCACCGGAGGTGCGGCCTTCACCACCGCCATGCGGGTGGTCGACCGGGTTCATGGTCACGCCGCGATTGTGCGGGCGCTTGCCACGCCAAACCGTGCGGCCGGCCTTGCCGTCGTTGATGTTGCCGTGGTCCGGGTTGGACACGGCACCGACGGTAGCCATGCAGGAGCCGTGAACGACACGCTGCTCGCCCGAGTTGAGGCGCAGGATCGCCATGCCCTGGTCGCGGCCGACGAGCTGGGCGTAACCGCCAGCCGAACGGGCGACCTGGGCGCCCTTGCCCGGCTTCAGCTCGATGTTGTGGACGATCGTGCCGACCGGCATCGAGGCCAGCGGCATCGCATTGCCCGGCTTCACGTCGACCGCTTCGCCAGCCACGATCTTGTCGCCTGCGGCAAGGCGCTGCGGAGCGATGATGTAGGACAGCTCGCCATCGTCATACTTGATCAGCGCGATGAAGGCGGTGCGGTTCGGATCGTATTCAATGCGCTCGACCGTGCCGACGACGTCGAACTTGCGGCGCTTGAAATCGATGATGCGGTACGAACGCTTGTGACCGCCGCCGATGAAGCGTGCAGTGATGCGGCCGTAATTGTTACGGCCGCCCGACTTGGTCAGGCCCTCGGTCAGACCCTTGACGGGCTTGCCCTTGTAGAGGCCCGAGCGGTCGACGATGACCAGCTGACGGGTGCTCGGCGTTATCGGGTTGAATTTTTTAAGTGCCATTGTCCTGTCCTCGCGGCCTTGCTCAGAGACCCGTCGCGACGTCGATCGACTGGCCGTCGGCCAGCGTCACTACCGCCTTCTTGACGTCGCTCTGGCGGCCGATCGTGCCGCGGAAGCGCTTGATCTTGCCCTTGCGGACAAGCGTGTTCACGGCCATCACCTTGACGCCGAACAGCGCTTCGACGGCGGCCTTGATTTCCGGCTTCGACGCCTTCTTGGCGACGTTGAAGACGACTTGGTTCTGCTCGGAAGCCATGGTCGACTTTTCGGTGATCGCCGGGCTGACGATTACGTCGTAGTGACGAAGGTCGGTCATTTAAAGCGCTCCTCGAGAGCCTCGACGGCGGCCTTCGAAAGGACCAGCGTGCCGCGGCGCAGAATGTCGTAGACGTTGATGCCCTGAATGGGCAGCACGTCGATGTTCGGGATGTTGGTCGCGGCCAGCTTGAAGTTCCGGTCGAGCTCGGCGCCACCAATCACCAGGGCGTTCGTCAGGCCCAGCGTCGCGAAATTCGCGATCAGCGCCTTGGTCTTTGCCTCGGTCAGCTTCAGCTCGTCGATGACGATGATCGACGCGCTCTTGGCCTTGGCCGAGAGAGCATGCTTGAGGCCGAGCGCGCGGACCTTCTTCGGCAGCTCGTGCTCGTGGCTGCGAACGACCGGGCCGTGAGCCTTGCCGCCGCCGCGGAACTGCGGAGCGCGTGCCGAATGGTGACGGGCGCGGCCCGTACCCTTCTGTTTGTACATCTTGGCGCCGGTGCGCGCGATCTCGGCGCGGCCCTTGGCCTTGTGCGTGCCCTGCTGCTTCTTGGCGAGCTGCCAGCGCACGACGCGCTGCAAAATGTCCTCGCGCGGATCAAGGCCGAAAATCTCCTCGGATAGTTTCACCTTGCCGGCGTCCTTGCCGCCCAGCGTTGTGATCTTGAGATCCATTATTCCGCTCCCTCTGTGGCCGGAGCCTCATTCTTCGTGCCCATACCGGCAGCAACTGGGCGGATCGCGGCGGGCTTCGGCGCATTGGCCGGAAGCGCCACCTTGGCGGCGTCGCGAACCAGGATCCACGCACCCTTCGACCCGGGAACCGCGCCGCGGATCAGGATCAGGCCGCGGTCGGCATCGGTCGAGACGATCTCGACGTTCTGCGTGGTGACGCGCGTGTCGCCCATGTGGCCGGCCATCTTCTTGCCCTTGAACACCTTGCCGGGGTCCTGGCGCTGGCCGGTCGAGCCGTGCGTGCGGTGCGAGACCGAGTTACCGTGGGTCGCGCGGCCACCACCCATGTGGTGGCGCTTGATGACGCCCTGGAAACCCTTGCCGATCGTCGTGCCGGTGACGTCGACCTTCTGGCCGGCGACGAAATGCTCGACGGTGATCTCGGCGCCGACATCGATCATGTTGTCGGCGGAGACGCGGAACTCGGCAAGTTTGGCCTTCGGCTCGACGGAAGCGGTCGCGAAATGGCCGCGCATCGCCTTCGACGTGTTCTTCACCTTGGCAAGGCCAACGCCGAGCTGAACGGCGGTGTAGCCATTCTTCTCCTGCGTGCGCTGCGCCACGACCTGGCAGTTCTCCATCTGGAGAACGGTGACGGGAACATGTTCCCCGGCATCGTTGTAGATGCGGGTCATTCCCACCTTCTTTGCAATCACACCTGAACGCATCGGTTCAATTCCTTTAGAGTTCCGGGCCAGGGGCACCGCCCCTTACCGCGCTCTCATTCCCTTAGAGCTTGATCTCGACGTCGACACCGGCGGCCAGATCGAGCTTCATCAAAGCATCGACGGTCTGCGGGGTCGGATCGACGATATCGAGCAGACGCTTGTGCGTGCGCATCTCGAACTGCTCGCGGCTCTTCTTGTCGACGTGAGGCGACCGGTTGACCGTGAACTTTTCGATCCGCGTCGGCAGCGGAATGGGGCCGCGGACGTTGGCACCGGTGCGCTTGGCCGTCGACACGATTTCGCGCGTCGAGGCGTCGAGCACCCGGTGATCAAACGCCTTCAGGCGGATGCGGATATTCTGTCCGTTCATGCGTCACTTCCTTGTTCTGGCGCGGCGCGGGCACCCGCGCCCGCGACAGATCGGTTTAAGTCCAAATTACTCTTTGATGGTGACGACGATGCCGGCACCGACGGTGCGGCCGCCTTCACGGATGGCGAAGCGCAGCTTCTCTTCCATCGCGATCGGCACGATCAGCTCGACGTCGACCGTGATGTTGTCGCCAGGCATCACCATCTCGGTGCCGGCCGGCAGCGACACGATGCCGGTCACGTCGGTGGTGCGGAAGTAGAACTGCGGACGGTAGTTTGTGAAGAACGGCGTGTGACGGCCACCCTCGTCCTTGGTCAGGATGTAGGCTTCGGCCACGAACTTCTTGTGCGGCTTCACCGAACCGGGCTTGGCCAGAACCTGGCCGCGCTCGACACCTTCACGGTCGACGCCGCGCAGCAGCGCGCCGATGTTGTCGCCGGCCTGGCCCTGGTCGAGCAGCTTGCGGAACATCTCGACGCCCGTGCAGGTCGTCTTGGTGGTCGGACGGATGCCGATGATCTCCAGCTCCTCGCCGACCTTGACCACGCCGCGCTCGACGCGACCGGTCACGACCGTGCCGCGGCC
>NZ_VFUE01000030.1:0-60364 GCF_006441495.1 Mesorhizobium sp. B2-6-4 | reverse complement strand
GGGCCGCCATGCAGTCCTCCTGTCGCGCCGATCCTTGGCACAAACGTCAGCCGGATCGTTCCGTTCCGCCCGCCTGATCAGCATCGACGCACGCGATCGCATCACGGATGGTGCGGCTTTCCATGCCAACGGTGCCCCCGCGCGGCGTCAATCCTGCTTTCGCCGCGACAAATGCGAGAGCAGCGCGGTGATCAGGCTGCTTACCACAATCCATGCGGCGATCTCGCCGTCATGCACCTCAGGCCGGCGCGGCGTGTCTATCTTGTCGCCGCTCAACGCCACTACCGGCGCAAGGTCTGGCCGGCTTCCGCGCCTGACCGAGTAAGCGCGCGTAATTTCTGCACCGAACAGGAATATCTGCGCTGAATAATAGACCCAAAGCAGCACCACCATAAGCGCGCCTGCCGCTCCGTAGGAAGTCGCTATCGCGCTGGTGCCGATATACCAGCCGATCAGCGACTTGCCGATGGTGAACAGCAACGCAGTAACCACCGAACCGACGGCAACATCGCGCCATTTGAGCGTGCGATCCGGCAGGACCTTGTAGATCGCTGCGAAGAGCAGCCCAATTAGCAAGAAAGAGACAACCGTGTTGACCGTGCTGAGCACCAGTTCGCCGAACGGCAGGTGGTGATTGATGACATCGCTCAGCGCGGTGATCGCTGCGCTTGCCGCCAGCGATACCAGCAGCATGAAGCCCAACGCGGCAACCAGGCCGAGGCTTGCCGCGCGCGCCCGCACCAGGCGCGAAAGCGACAGGCCGTCGGCTTTTACCTTCCAGATCTCGTTCAACGACTGTTGCATCTCACCGAAAACACCGGAGGCAGTGAAGAAAAGCGTCACCAATCCGATGAGCGTGGCAAGCGTCCCGGACCATCGGTGCGAAGCCGTCTCGATCGTCGCCTTGAGCAGATCGGCACTCTGCGCGCCCATCGCGCCGGATATCTCCGCTGACAGGGCGAGCTGGGCCGCATCCTTGCCCACCGCCAGACCAGCGACCGCCACGACGATCAGAAGGATCGGCGCCAGCGATGTCGTGGCGTAGAAAGCCACCGCTGCCCCGTGGCTCAACGCATTGTCGTTGATGAAGCCGGTGACGGCATCCTTCAAAAGAATCCAGGCACCGCGAACCCAGTGTGGCATCTCCCTCATCCGTCACGCCATATCGGACGCGGAGCGTCGTGGCCTGTCCCGATTGATGTCACGATCGGTGGAAACTGCCCTGCACGCCGTTTTTTGGCCGCTTCCGCCAGTGCCAACACCGCGTTGCGGACCCCCGGTCTGGATTGCACGGTTGGCGTCAAGCCCTTCATGGCTCGTCGCATAGGGCTTCCAGTAGCCGATATAACGCGCGAGTTCGGCCACCTCGCCGATGAGGTCAAGCTTCATCGAGCGCAGCCCGTCGGTAAGGCTGGCGCGGTGAGATGGCGTGGATAATCCCATCCCGCGAGCTCGGCCTCGTTGGCCAGCCTTACGTCGCAGGGTGATGCGTCAGCCATTTCGGGCCGCGCAATTTTTCTTGAGCCTTATGATTGCCGATTTGTGGACGGTAACCACCCCGCCACAGTCAATTCGTACGCTCAGCTTGTTGGTTTCAGGATCGACCCGAGTGACGTCCCCAACAAGAACGACTTTGTCTCCGACGTGAGTTCTGGGGGGCGCATCGATCGCATAAGGACGATCATAGGAGGGGATGCTCACCCTGGCGCGCCCACTGGGAAGCATGTCCATGACCGTACTCGTCAGGGCAACTTCATCACCGATTGCAACTTCTCGAGGCAGGTTGAATTGCAGCATGGCATTTCTCCCGAGACTATCCCAAATCAATGCTGGCAGCTCGAGTTGGTTGCCTGAAATCGCACCTACATAGCAGGCAATCGGAGACGTGCCGACGCGGATCGCGAGCCGCGGGCTCAACAGCTCGCCGGGGAGGAGCACACGGGGGCGGAACCTTTAAGAGCCAAGCCAACCGATATTGCGTGATCGCGAAACGTCCCAGCGCGCAACGGCGTCTCGCCCGAGGTTGGGTTGCATCTTGTAGGGCTCGCGTTCGCCGTAGCACCGGCGGTACCCCCGAGTTGGACATTTGCTGTCCGTTCCCGCAGGAGAAGCATCCAGCCTGCAGCACGTTAGGCGCAGTCTCTTTTCGCGAAATGTTGAGGCGAATTGCGTGGCCGACAAGGCAGGCCGACCACACGGGCGCCAGCTTGCCGTAACGCTGACGTAGAACAAGTTGAGATCGGAGCATGGGGCGCGCGAGACGCTCCGTCATCTCGATGCAGCGCCCTTCGCCGTTGGAGACAAAAGCGCATCTTTGCGGAACAAGCAGCCCGCGCCTCAGTTATGCAGGTACTCATCCCCGGGACGGCGGCTGGCTAAGATGTTTTCCAGTGTTACACCGTTGTAGTCGAGGCCTATCGCTTCTCTGGATTTTCGCGGCGGTAACCCTGTCGGGTTGCGCGGGAGGCGTGCTCGACCCGCAGGGACCGGTCGGCGCGGGGAACCGCACGATCCTCCTGAACTCACTGGCCGTCATGCTGGTCATCGTCATTCCGACGCTGGTCGCGCTGCTTGCCTTCGCCTGGATATTCCGTGCCTCGAACCGCAGGGCTCGGTATGATCCAGAGTTCACCTATTCCGGCCGGATCGAGCTCATCGTCTGGTCGATTCCGACGCTGACCATCCTCTTCCTCGGTGGCTTGATCTATTATGGATCGTACCATCTCGATCCTCGCAAGCCGATCGACTCCAGCCGGCCGCCACTCGAAATCCAAGTCGTGGCGCTCGACTGGAAGTGGCTGTTCCTCTATCCCGATCAAGGTGTCGGAACGGTCAACCAGCTGATTATTCCAACCGGCATGCCGGTGCGTTTCAGATTGACCTCGGCCAGCGTCATGAACACCTTCTTTGTGCCCCAGCTCGGCAGCATGGTCTATGCCATGAACGGCATGCAGACCGAGGTCAACCTGCAGGCTGATCGCGAGGGCGAGTACTTCGGCCTGTCGGCGCATTTCAGTGGCGATGGCTTTTCGGACATGAATTTCCGTGTCAGGGCAATCTCGGCTGACGCCTTCGCCAGTTGGGCCTCCTCCTTGCATGGCGGAGGCGGCGTGCTCAACGCCAGCGCCTATCGCCAGCTTGCCAGGCAAAGCATCAACGCGCCGGCATCCTCGTTCGGCCATGTGCAGCCGGGCTTGTTCGATGCGGTCGTGCACCAGACGCTACCTCCGGGGCCGGGACCTGCTGGAACCGCCGCCGGAGAGCCGCAGGTGAGCCCGAAAGCTGAGCCCAAGGCGGGAGCGCCGCCCATGGCTCACCAGCACGATGAAGGAGGATGACGATGCTCGGCAAGCTCGACTGGTCGGCCGTTCCCTTTGACCAGCCTATTCCGCTCGGCGCGGCCCTGATCGTCTTCCTGGCCGCCGCCGCCGTTCTGATCTGGGTAACGATCAAAGGCTACTGGCCCTACCTTTGGCATGAGTGGATAACCTCCGTCGACCACAAGCGGATCGGCGTCATGTATATCGTGCTGGCGGCGCTGATGCTTCTGCGCGGCTTCGTTGACGCCGTCATGATGCGCACCCAGCAGGTGCTCGCCATCCACGGGCCGGGATACCTGCCGCCGGAGCACTACGACCAGGTCTTTTCGGCCCACGGCACGATCATGATCTTCTTCGCCGCGATGCCCTTTGTCATTGGGCTGATGAATTTCGTCATCCCGCTGCAGCTCGGCATCCGCGACGTCGCCTTCCCGACGCTGAACTCAGTGAGCTTCTGGCTGACCGCGACCGGCGCGCTGCTCGTCAACATTTCGCTCGTCGTCGGCGAGTTCGCGCGCACCGGGTGGCTACCTTATGCACCGCTGTCGGAGACGACCTACTCGCCAGGCGTCGGCGTCGATTATTATTTGTGGTCGATCCAGATCTCCGGCGTCGGCACCCTGCTCACGGGCGTCAACCTGGCGACCACCATCCTCAAGATGCGCGCGCCAGGCATGGGCTATCTGCGCATGCCGATGTTCTGCTGGACCTCGCTTGCCTCCAACATGCTCATCGTCGCCGCATTCCCTATCCTTACCGCAACCCTCGCCATGCTAACCCTCGACCGTTATCTCGGCTTCCATTTTTTCACCAACGAAGCCGGCGGTAACCAGATGATGTTCGTCAATCTCATCTGGGCCTGGGGTCACCCCGAGGTCTACATCCTCGTGCTTCCCGCCTTCGGGATCTATTCGGAGATCTTCTCGACCTTCTCGTCGAAACCGCTGTTCGGCTATCGTTCGATGGTTGCGGCGACGATGTTCATCTGCATCGTCTCCTTCATGGTCTGGCTGCACCACTTCTTCACCATGGGCGCCGGCGCTGATGTCAATGCGGCTTTCGGCATCGCCACCTCGGTTATCGCCGTCGGCACCGGGGTCAAGATCTACAACTGGCTCTTCACCATGTATGGCGGGCGCGTGCGCTTCGAAACACCAATGCTGTGGGCGCTAGGCTTTGTCACCACTTTCATCATCGGCGGCATGACCGGCGTGCTGCTCGCCGTTCCGCCGGCCGATTTCATGCTGCACAATTCGCTCTTTCTCGTGGCGCATTTTCACAACGTCATCATCTCGGGCGTGCTGTTCGCGGCCTTTGCCGGCTTCACCTACTGGTTCCCGAAAGCCTTCGGGTTCCGGCTGCATGAAGGTTGGGGCAAGGCGGCGTTCTGGGTCACGCTTGCCGGCTACATTCTGGTGTTCGTGCCACTCTATATCGTCGGCCTTCTCGGCATGACCCGCCGCCTTCAGCATATCGACATGGATATGTGGGCGCCGTGGCTTGTCGTGGCGGCCTTCGGAATCGTGGTGATGATCGTCGGCGCCGCATGCCAGGTCACGCAGCTTGTCGTCTCGATCAGGCATCGCGACGAGTTGCGCGACGAGACCGGCGACCCTTGGGACGGGCGCTCGCTGGAATGGTCGACATCCTCGCCGCCGCCCGTCTTCAACTACGCGCGGCTGCCGCATGTCGAAAACGAGGAGCCCTACTGGACCATCAAGCAAAGGGCAATGGACGAGCAGAGTCAGGAGACCGAAGAGGACTACGAGGCGATCGAGATGCCGCGTAATAGCCCCACAGGCTTCGTCACCGCCTTCTTCAGCACTCTGATTGGCTTCGCGCTCATCTGGCACATCTGGTGGTTGGCGATTGTCGGCTTCATCGGGGCCTATGCCACCTTCGTTGTATTCGCCTGGCGCGAGCATGGCGATTACGAGATCCCTGCCGACGAGGTCGGCCGCATCGATCTTGACCGCAAGGCAGCCCAGCGTGCCTGGATGCGTAGACGCGAGCGTGTGGCATGAGCGACATCCCCGCCGGCACCGCAACGCGCGATCCCTACCGGCTGGGCCGCACCGCAGGGCATGGCCATCACGTGTTCTCGGCGACCGGCCACGGCGAGGGAGGCCCGGCCTCGAAGTTCGTCACGGTTGCCTACGGCTTTTGGATCTTCCTGTTGTCGGACATCATAATGTTCTCGGCTTTCTTCGCCGCGTATGCCGTCCTGTCCAATTCGGCGGCGGGCGGGCCAACAGGCAAGGAGCTGTTTGAGTTGACGCGCGTCGCGGCACAGACGGCGCTGCTGCTCACCTCGAGCTTCACCGGCGGCCTTGCGATGCTCGCGACCCACCGCCGGTCAATGGCCGCCACCCAGTTCTGGTTGCTGGTGACCGGCCTGCTTGGTGCAGCCTTCCTGTTCCTGGAGGTGCAGGAATTCGCGGCCATGGTGAATGAGCAGGCGGGCCCATCACGCAGCGCCTTCCTGTCCGCGTTCTTCGCCCTTGTGGGCTGCCACGGAACCCATGTTGGACTTGGCCTGCTTTGGCTCGGCACCATGATGGCGCAGCTCTGGATAAAAGGCTTTCGTCCCGACATATTGCGCCGGCTTCACTGCTTCAGCCTGTTCTGGCACGCGCTGGACATTATCTGGATCGCCATCTTCACCCTGGTCTATCTGCTGGGAGCGTCATCATGAGCGAAATGGACAGCCGGCACGAGGACATGCTTGACCGCCGCGATTCCGCACCAGGCGAAGAACGCAGCGAGGAACACGAGGTGGCGGGAGGCCTTTCCGGCTATCTGCTGGGCTTTGGCCTGGCAATCCTGTTGTCAGTGGCGTCCTTCATTGCGGCACAAACCGATCTAATTTACCAGCCGGCCGTGATCTCGGCCCTGACGGTGCTTGCCATCGCACAAATGGGCGTCCATCTCGTCTTTTTCCTGCACCTGACGACAGGACCTGACAACACCAACAACGTGCTCGCGCTCGCTTTCGGTGTGCTGATCGTGACCTTGGTCGTTTTGGGCTCGGTGTGGATCATGAACCATCTCAGCCAGAACATGGGAGCGATGGATGCGCATCAGGCTCACATGATGCCATAACGCTGTTCCAGGTCTGTGGCCTGGGCGCAAAACCGCCTGTCCATCGGTTCGGTTACCTTGCGCATAGCGTCCGCACTTTCAGGCGTCGAAAATCCATAGGTGCGAAGAGCCGTGAGGAACTAGTCGAGCTGTTTGGCCCGGCAATGTCTATATCGGCCCGCTCACGGTCGGCAGCAGAGTGAACTGCTGCCCATGGTCGCAACGTCTGTGCCTTCCATCATAATTTCAGGAACTAGGAACATAGGGGCCTCGTCCGAGTTCCATTGAAAGCGTGGGAACATAGCTCAGTTTGCCAAGGGATCTGGCGAGGATTCCTTGCTCTGTGAGCGCTCCCACTTTCCACATTGTGTTCAACGAATGCTCCGGATCATGGGTCGCCCACAGCTTTCCTCCCTGGCTTTCAGCCTCCTGGTACTCGTTAATTGTGCATTGCTGCAAAGCAGGGCCTGGGCACAGCTACCCTGCCCCGCCGACCACGCCAAGCTCCTGGCTGCCCTCAAGGCAAACGTCAAAGCAAGCGGAGGCCCCGCCAATGGCGGCTTCGAGACCAATGAATGGGCGGCGATCGTTACGCGTGACGGGACAGTTTGCGCCGTTGCTTTCAGCGGCCCCACCAGCGATGCGCAGTGGCCCGGCAGCCGGCTGATCGCAGCCGAAAAGGCCAGCACGGCCAACGGGCTCAGCGTTGCCCAGATGGCTCTCTCGACGGCGAATCTATATGCTTCTGTTCAGCCGGGTGGCCCCTTGTTCGGCTTGCAGCTTACCAATCCTGTCAACCAGGCAGCCGCTTATGCCGGCGACAGCAAGACCTTTGGGAGTGCGAGCGATCCGCTGATTGGCAAGCCGATCGGCGGCGTCGTGGCAT
Organism: Mesorhizobium sp. B2-6-4; assembly: GCF_006441495.1. NCBI lineage: Bacteria > Pseudomonadati > Pseudomonadota > Alphaproteobacteria > Hyphomicrobiales > Phyllobacteriaceae > Mesorhizobium > Mesorhizobium sp. B2-6-4. Next base: position 53,077 of record NZ_VFUE01000030.1, on the reverse strand, counting down.
TTGGCGGCGGCCTTGCTCTCTACGACGGCAAAACGATTGTCGGCGGGCTTGGCATCAGCGGCGACTCCTCCTGCGCCGATCACAATGTCGCTTGGCGCCTGCGTGCGGCCCTGGGCCTGGACAAGGTTCCGGCGGGCGTCAACCCCAACGCCAAGGACGCCATCGTCTACGATCTCGATCCTGGCGGAAAGAGCGCCTCCGGCTGGGGTCATCCGTTGTGCGCGGGAACCGAGGCGGACGTCGCGGCCGAACTCGGCGCCGGAGTGGGAGGTTCGATCCGCAAATGAGGGGATCTCTGAAAGTGGCGGGGAAATACGCATCTGCGACACCAGACGGCCGAGGAGCGGAAAGGGGCCGCGGTTTCGACTTTAGGCCGTTGAAGTGGCTGGTGCTGGCCGCAGGCTGCTCATTGCTGAACGCCGCGGCCGCGCAGTCCGCGGTGACACCTGCCATCACACCGCCCGCCGCGGCCGCGCCACCTGATGACGGCCAATGGACAATGCCGGCTAAGAATTATGCCTCGACGCGCTACAGCGAACTGGCGGACATTAACGAGGACAATGTCAAGAACCTTCAAGTTGCCTTCACTTTTTCGACCGGAGTGAACAAGGGTCAGGAAGCGGCGCCACTCGTCGTCGGCAACACGATGTATATCGTGACACCTTTTCCAAACATCGTCTACGCGCTCGATCTTTCCAAACCGGGCGCGCCGATGAAATGGAAGTACGAGCCAAATCCTGAGCCTGCCGCGCAGGGCGTTGCCTGCTGCGACGTGGTCAACCGCGGTGCGGTCTTCGCCGACGGGCGCCTCTTCTTCAACACGCTGGATGGTCACACGATCGCGCTGGATGCCGCCACTGGCCAACCGGTCTGGAACGCGCATGTCGGCAACATCAATATCGGCGAGACCATAACCATGGCGCCGCTTGTGGTGAAGGGCAAAGTGCTGGTCGGCAATTCCGGCGGCGAGATGGGTGTGCGCGGCTGGGTCAAGGCGCTGGACGCGGGCGACGGACATGTCGTCTGGACGGCTTACGGCACCGGACCGGACAAGGACGTGCTGATCGGGCCGGATTTCAAGCCGCATTACGACATGGACAGGGGCAAGGACCTTGGCGTGACCACATGGCCGCCGGAAGCCTGGAAGATCGGCGGCGGCAACATGTGGGGCTGGATCTCTTACGATCCGGACCTCAACTTGATCTATCACGGGACCGGCAATCCAGGGCCGTGGAATCCGGACCTTCGGCCCGGCGACAACAAATGGACCTCCGGGATTTTCGCGCGCGATCCCGATACCGGAGCCGCGAAATGGTTCTACCAATGGAGCCCGCACGACCTGCACGACTACGACGGCATCAACGAGCAGATCCTGCTCGATATGAATTGGCAGGGTAAGCCGCGCAAAGTGCTCGTCCGCCCGGAGCGCAACGGCTATCTCTACATTCTGGATCGGACCACCGGGGAAGTCCTGTCAGCGACACCCTATGGGGTCGTCAATTCCAGCAAGGGCGTCGATCTGAAAACCGGGCGCCTGATCGAAAACCCGGACAAGAAAACCGGCACCGGCAGGGTGATCCGGGATATCTGCCCGACAGCATCCGGGCTCAAGGATTGGCAGCCATCTGCGTTCTCGCCGAAGACAGGACTGCTCTACATCCCACACAACAATCTGTGCATGGACGAAGAAGGCCTCGAGGTGAACTACATCGCCGGCACCCCCTATGTCGGCATGAATGTGCGCATGATCCCGGGCCCGGGTGGCAACCGCGGTGCCTTCACCGCCTGGGACATCGCGGCCGCAAAGCCAGCTTGGAACCTTAAAGAGAATTTTCCGGTGTGGAGTGGCGCGGTCGCCACCGCCGGCAACGTCGTGTTCTACGGCACAATGGAGGGCTGGTTCAAAGCTGTGAGCGCAAGGACAGGGGAATTGCTTTGGCAGTTCAAGACCTCGTCCGGGATCATCGGCCAGCCGGTCACCTATCGCGGCCCCGACGGGCACCAATACGTCGCGATCCTGTCGGGCGTCGGCGGTTGGGCCGGCGCGATCGTATCGGGCGACCTCGACCCGCGCGACGCTACCGCCGCGCTCGGCTTCGTCAATGCGATGAAAGACCTGAAGAACGCGACCACGGCGGGAGGCACGCTCTATGTGTTCCGGCTCCCCTGATGCTTTCGAGTTGAAGGCAGTTCGAAGACGCGAGGCGAACGGGCGTCTTGTGGTCGCGGTGGTAGCGTTTGCCTCGCTGCTCTTCGCGGTTGCCGCCGACGCACGTGAACTCAAGGTATGTGCCGACCCTAACAACATGCCGTTTTCCAACGCCGCTGGACAGGGCTTCGAAAACAAGATTGCCCAGATCATCGCCAAAGAGCTGGATGCAAGACTTTCCTATACCTGGTGGGCCCAACGCCGCGGTTTCGTTCGCAACACGCTCAAGGCAGGCCTGTGCGATCTCATACCTGGCACTCCCGCCAATCTCGAAATTCTCCGCGCCACCGCTCCCTATTACCGCTCGACCTATGTCTTCGTGACGCGGCGGGACAGTCCCGAGATCACGTCTTTCAACGATCCACGCCTGCGCACTCTGCGCATCGGCGTGCAGCTCATCGGCGATGACGGGGCCAACTCCCCACCGGCCCAGGCACTCGGCCGCCGCGGCATTGTCGGTCATCTCGTCGGCTATCCAGTCTATGGCGACTATTCGGCTCCCAACCCGCCCGCGCGCATTGTCGAGGCGGTGGCCAGCGGCGAGATCGATGTTGCCGTCGTCTGGGGCCCGCTCGCCGGTTATTTCGCCGCCAAGCAGAAGACACCGCTGCGCATCACGCCCGTGACACCTCGAATCGACGGGCCTCAATTGCCAATGGTCTACGACATCTCCATGGGCGTCCGACGCGGGGACGACGCGCTGCGCGACGAAGTGGATGCAGCCCTTGCCAAGCACAAGGCTGAGATCGACGCGACCCTGGCCCGATACGGTGTGCCGCGCCTTGATACCGGCGGGAGCGCGGACCGATGAGGCGGAACCTCACCGTGCTCTTGTCGGCGATGCTGGCCCTTGCCGCTTGCCAGCGGGAAGAGCGCGACACACGTCCGCAATCGGCCCTTGGGTCCGGCCAACAGCCAACGCCGGTGACTGCGCTGGAGCCAGGCGGCCAAAGGCCGCTCCCGAGCGACAACAAGGCTGCCAGCTTCGAGGCCAACGCCTTTCATCTCAGCGAGGGCAAGCGCCTGTTCAGCTGGTTCAATTGCTCGGGGTGCCATGCCAATGGCGGCGGCGGCATGGGACCGGCGCTGATGGATGAGAAGTGGGTTTACGGCAGCTCGATCGAGAGTATCCACGCAACGATCCGGGACGGGCGGCCTAACGGCATGCCTAGCTTCCGAAACAAGATACCCGATGATCAGATTTGGGAGCTTGCAGCCTTCGTACGTTCGCTGAGCGGCAACGCCCCCTCCTCCGCCGCACCGCAGCGTAACGACGACATGATGGTCCATCCGTCGGAAAATCGCCTCCCCGATGCCGCGACGCTGGGGAAATCGCCGTGAAACGATTTTTTCCCAAAGCGAGTTGCGCAGCCGCTCTCCTGGCGCTTTCAGGTTGCAGCGGCTGGCAGTCCGCTCTCGATCCGAAAGGCCCGGCCGCGGGCGAGCTCGCCTGGTTGATCTGGTTTTTCACTGCCCTGTGCGCGGCCGTGTGGATGCTGGTGATGGTCGTGCTGGTCGCCACCCTGTTCCAGCGAGTTCGAACAGGAAAAGATCCGCTCGTGCTCGACCTCGCTTCCGAACATCGCAAAATGCGCGTGGTCTTGACCGCGGTTGGGGTGACTGCGGCGATCCTAATTGGGCTGACCCTGCTGAGCTTCTTCGCCAACCGGACCCTTGCCGGGATCGGATCGGACGAGGCGCTGACGGTCCGCGTGACCGGCCACCAATGGTGGTGGGAAGTGCGCTACGAGAATGCTCAGCCAAGCCGCATCCTGACGACGGCGAACGAGATCCATATTCCGGCCGGCGAGCCGGTTCGGCTTCTTTTGAGTTCAACAGACGTAATCCACTCCTTCTGGGTGCCGAGCCTTGCCGGCAAGCTCGACCTCATCCCCGGACATATGAATGTGCTGGACATCAGGGCTGACAAGCCAGGCGTCTATCGTGGTCAATGTGCTGAGTTCTGCGGCGCGCAGCACGCCAACATGGGCACCTTCATCATTGCCGAGCCGCGGCCGCAGTTCGATGCCTGGCTGGACGACCAGTTGCGGCCTGCCGCCGCTCCGACCAATGCCGAAGCCAAGGCCGGCGCGGATCTTTTCCTCCAGCGGCCCTGCGTGATGTGCCACAGGATCGGCGGCACACCCGCAGGCGGCACGGTAGCGCCCGATCTTACCCATATAGCCAGCCGGCAAACTCTCGCAGCCGGAACGCTGACGATGAGCCGCGGCAATCTCGCCGCTTGGATCACCGACCCGCAAGGCATCAAGCCCGGCTCCCACATGCCTGTAACGGCTCTCAATGGCGACGAGCTCAATGCCATCATTGCCTACCTCGAGGGGCTGAAATGACCAGCGCCGACCTGACGAGCGGACGTGACCTGCGGGCGGAGGCGCAAGCAAAGGGAGATCTCGCTCCCGAGCATGACGGACCGCGCGATACCGGCATGGAGCAAGCCGATCTCCAGCGGTGGCTGGAGCGCACCTGGCGTACGCCCCCGGGCATCATCGGCGCGCTGTCGAGCGTCGACCACAAGGTGATCGCCAGGCGCTATCTGATCACTGCCTTTGTCTTTCTGTGTCTGGGCGGGCTCAACGCAGTGGCTATGCGTGTTCAGCTCTCGGGACCACAGCGTGGGCTGATCGGGCCGGACCTCTACAACCAGCTGTTTACCATGCACGGCGTCACGATGATGTTCCTGTTCGCGGTACCGATCGTGCAGGCGACCGGCATTTATCTCGTGCCGCTGATGGTCGGCACCCGCAACATTGCGTTTCCGCGGCTGAATGCGTTCAGTTACTGGGTCTATGTTTCGGGCGGCCTGTTCGCCTGGGTGTCTTTCGCTCTCAACATGGCGCCGGACGTCGGCTGGTTCGCCTATGTGCCGCTGTCCGGTCCCGAATTCGCCCCTGGCAAGCGCGCCGACGTCTGGGCGCAGATGATTACCTATACCGAGGTGTCTTCACTGGCTGTGGCAGTGGCGACGATCGTCACGATCTTGAAGCAGCGTGCTCCCGGCATGTCGCTGGACAAGATCCCGCTATACGTCTGGGCGATGCTGGTCACCTCCTTTGTCGTCGTCTTCGCAATGCCGGCGGTGATGATCACCTCGACATTCCTGATCCTCGACAGGCTGGTCGGCACACACATCTTCAACCCGGCCGAAGGCGGTGATGCCTTGCTGTTCCAGCATCTGTTCTGGTTCTTCGGTCACCCCGAGGTCTACATCATCTTCCTGCCGGCGACCGGCATGGTCTCCTCGATCATCCCGGCTTTCGCCCGCCGACCGGTGTTCGGCCATCTCGGCATGGTTCTGTCGTTGATCGCGGTCGGCTTCCTGTCCTTTGGCCTGTGGGTCCACCATATGTTCGCGACAGGCCTGCCCAAGCTCGGCGCCAGCTTCTTCACCGCTTCCAGCATGATGATCGCTATTCCCAACGGCGTACAGATCTTCTGCTGGCTGGCAACGATGTGGGACGGCAGACCGGTGATCCGCACGCCAATGTTGTTCGTGTTCGGCTTCTTCTTCATCTTCGTCATCGGCGGTCTCACCGGCGTCATGCTGGCCTCCGTGCCGCTGGATCTGCAGGTGCACGACACCTACTTCGTCGTCGCGCATTTCCACTATGTGCTGATCGGCGGATCGGTATTCCCGCTGCTGGGTGCGGCCTATTTCTGGTTTCCTAAAATCACCGGCCGAATGATGAGCGAGCGCCTGGGCCGCTTGCATTTCTGGCTGGCCTTCATTGGCTTCAACGCCGCCTTTTTCCCGATGCACATCGTGGGGCTGTGGGGCATGCCGCGACGGGTCTACACCTATCCGGCCGAGCTTGGCTGGGGGAACATCAACCTGTTCATAACAGCAGGCGCGGTGGTCTTCTTCCTGAGTTTCGTCCTGTTCACCTTCAATCTTGTGCATGGCGCGTTGAAAGGCGCAGCGGCAGGCAACAATCCCTGGGAGGCCGGCACCCTGGAATGGGCAACGCCCTCGCCGCCGCCGAGCTATAATTTCGCGCGCATTCCGGTCGTCACCAACGCGGAGCCACTCTGGGCCGAGCGCGACGCTCTTCCCGTAGCGACCGGGCTTCGCGTCGACGCGCGCGAGCTGCTGGTCTCGACAGTCGCTGAAGCCCATCCCGACATTCGCGAGAAATCGGCGACACCGTCGATCTGGCCGCTCTTTGCAGCGTTCGCCGTAGGCGGCACGTTTCTCTATTCGATCTTCACCCCCTGGGCCATCGTGTGGGGCGCCCTGCCAATCGCCGTCACCTTGATCGGCTGGTTCTGGCCAAAAGGTGATCCGGAGGACGAGGAATGAACGAGCGTCCCGTCACAGATGTTTCCGGTCTCCCCACCTTTGGGCATGGTCCGCGCAGCCCGACCTGGTGGGGCACGCTCGCTTTCATGGCTCTGGAGGGCACCGGCTTTGCGCTCGCCGCAGCCGCCTATCTCTACTTGGCGGTCTCTTGGCCTGAATGGCCGTTGAGTGCACCGCAGCCGAACCATTGGCCAGGAACGATCGTCACGCTGCTGCTGATCGCCAGCCTGGTGCCGAACCACATCCTCGATCGGTATGCCAAGCAATGCGCCATCGTGCCGGTGCGGATCGGACTGGTTGTCATGTCGCTGCTCGGCCTCGCCCCGCTCCTTGTGCGCTGGTTCGAGTTTCCGGCCTTGAACGTTTACTGGGATACGAACGCCTACGGCTCGATGCTTTGGGTGCTGCTCGGGCTCCACACCACGCATCTGATAACAGATGTCGGCGATACGATCGTGCTGACGGTGCTGATGTTCACGCGCCATGGCTATAGCGGGCGACGCTTCGGCGACGTCGGCGACAATGTTTTCTATTGGGATTTCGTGGTCGCAACCTGGCTTCCGATCTATCTGCTGATCTACTGGGTACCGAGGCTCGGCTGACATGCGCGCGGTCCGGTTGGGAACTTCCTGGGGTGGGCTTTTGTCGGGCCCGTTGGCTTGGGCGGTCTCGACGCAACTGAACTACTCGCTGGTTCCCTGGCAATGCAATCACCAGGTGCCGGTCGTGCTTCCCTTAGCGTTGCTGCTGGCCTTGTTCTCGCTTCTGGGCGGTGCTCTGTCCTGGCAGGCAAAGCGGCAAGGCGGCGCTGCTTTCAAAGCAGAACGCACGCGCGGTACCGAGCATTTCGTCGCCGATCTCGGCATGCTGGCGGCTCTCCTGTTTGCACTGGTCATCATCATGCAGGGAAGCGCCGCACTTATCCTGGACGAGTGTCTGCGATGAACCTGGCCACTCTCTTCTCCACCTCGATCTGCTATGGCTCCGGCGCGCCCGAGGCCGGATGGACACTTGCGCTTCCCATCACGGCCCCGCTGACGGCCGTCGCGCTCATCTACATGGCCGGTGCGATGCGGCTGTGGCGCCGCAGCACTCGCGGCCGTCCGCTACGGATGCGTCAGGCGCTGCTGTTTGCCGCCGGCTGGAGCGTACTGACGGCAGCGTTGGTCAGTCCGATCCATGCTCTCGGCGAGCGGCTGTTTGTCGCGCACATGATCGAGCACGAGTTGCTGATGGCAGTGGCGGCGCCGCTGCTGGTCATCGCCTGCCCCGCCCCTGCTCTGCTGTGGGCATTTCCCGTAACGTTTCGGCGTGCCCTGGGTATGGTTGGGCATGGCAAATCGCTGCGAGCGCTCTGGACCTTTGCGAGCCGGCCTGTCACCGCAACGATTGTTCACGGGATCGCGATATGGGTGTGGCACATTCCGGTCCTGTTTGAGGCAGCGCTCGAGCATGGCGTGCTGCACTATGCCCAACATGCGAGCTTCCTCAGCACAGGCCTGCTCTTCTGGTGGGCGTTGCTGCCGCGCCCAAGCCAACAGCAGACCTATGGAAATGCCGTGATGCATCTTTTCTTCACCTCCCTGCACACCGGCCTGCTCGGCGTCCTGCTTCTTCTATCGCCGAAGCTCTGGTACCCGGAGAATGCTGCCGGGGCGGCAGTGTGGAATTTAAGCCCGATCGAGGACCAGCAGCTTGCCGGGCTCGTTATGTGGGTCCCGGCCGGCCTTATCTATGGCGGGGCAGCGCTATTGCTGGCCGGCCTCTGGATAACAACGAGCGGAACCAGGAAGGTCGCGCATGCGCCCTGGCCCATCTAAATTGATCATCGCCGTGTGCATTCTGCTGGTCGTCGCGGGCGGCGCGCTCGCATTGTGGGCCGACCGAGCCCGTCGGGTGCAGCAAGAGGCGGATGCCGCTACCGGCGGCGTCGGTGCACGTGCGATACCGATCATGCTGGCGAATGGCTGCGCCGGCTGCCACACCATCACCGGTGTACCCGGTGCGGTAGGCCACGTCGGCCCACGCCTGGACGCCAGTCTATCTGACAGGATCTATGTTGGCGGTGTGCTGGCTAACAATCCGGAGAACATGATCCACTGGATACGGTCAGCAAGGGACATCAATCCGCACACCGCCATGCCCTCCACCGGCATCACCGAGCAGCAAGCGCGTGACATCGCCGCCTATCTCTATGCTTTGAGATAGACCGCCGCCTCGGCGGGACCACGGGCTGCGCCCAGGACCATAGCCGACGACGGGGAACAAAGCTGCCCGATTATGGTTTGGACAGCAGCCGGCGCAGTACAAATTCAAGTCCGCCGTGCTGCTGGGTCATAAGCCCCAGCCAAGAGCCCGCTTCCCCCTCCCTCAAGAGCGGGCTCTTTCCTTGTGGATCGGATGCGGAGCGATCAGGGGCGAGGACTGAGGCGACATGAAGCAACTTCTGTCAGATCTCGCCGCAATGGCCGAACCCGGCTTCTGGATCGCCTTGGGGCTTTTAGCCCTGCCTTACTCCGTGGGAGTAATCTTCCTGATCAAGACATGCCACTGCCTCTGATCGCCCAGCCTTCCGATCGTACGGGCTTTATTACCTGCCAGCGCAAGATGTGAGTGACCATCACGAACTGGAATCGTCGCCGAGGCCATCCGCGCCGCTCGAACACCCATAAGGTTGCCGACCACGCGTTGGAGGAGTTGCTGGGAGCATGCATTGCCGCGGAGGAGCCTTCCGCACTTGTATGTCGCCTTTGGTGGGCCCTGAACGATGCGCGGAAGCGCGCGTTCACAGCATCGAACTGGCCGGTTGAGCATACCGCGACGTTGGTCGAAGAATCCGGATTGCGGCGAGCACATTTCTCCCTTTTTCGGTCACATTTTATCGGGGCGGATCCCACTCACACCGATGCGGCAACCATCGAGTCCGAGGAAACACTGGACAAGTCGTTCTGTTGCTGGCGGCGAAACCAGCCCAGGGTGAGGCGCACACCCTCTTCAAGAGGTATTTGACAGGCCCAGCCGGGGATGATCCTCCGCGCTAGAGTTAAGTCCGGGCAGCGGTTCGTCGGATCTTGGGGGATCGGATCAACATGCACGATTTTGGTGCCTGGCACCAAGCCTGCGACGTAACGGGCAACATCGATAACGGAAATCTCACGATCGTTTCCGATGTTCAGGGGACCAATATAACCATGCTCCTCCCCCCAGAAGAATTGTTCTAGGCCGTCCACGATATCGCTGACGTATCCCCAACTCCGCGACTGCAAGCCGTCGCCAAAAACGATTATAGGTTTGCCGAACAGCGCATTCGTGATGAAATTTGATACTGCACGTCCATCGTCAGGTCGTGTCCTAGGTCCGTAGACGTTGAACAATCTTGCAACTCGAATGTCGAGCCCGCTCAATCGGTTACTCTCAAAAAGCAGGGCCTCGGCGCAACGCTTACCTTCATCATACGATGAACGCGGCCCCGTGCAATCAACGGAGCCCCTGTAAGTTTCCGGTTGCGGCGTTACCAGCGGATCGCCGTAAACCTCAGACGTGGACGTGAAACAGAAACGGCCCCCGGCGCGAAGAAGGGTCAGAAGCCGCATAGTTCCTATTACGTTGGCCGAGATGGTTCGTACCGGATCTTGCATATACCAGGGAGGCGAAGCAGGCGAGGCGAGATGATAGATCTCGTCAAAAAGGCTCCCCTGCTGAAAATCTTCAACAGCCACATCTACCACGACCAAGCGAGGGTCGGCGATATGATCCAGATTGGCACGAGTACCAGTCCAGAAATTGTCAACAGCAACAATTCGATTGATTTCTTGCCTTAACAACAGTCGATCAACCAGGTGGGATCCGATGAACCCGGCTGCTCCCGCGACAAGAACACTTTTCATTTCCGACCCAAAGCTTTGCAGCTTGCTCAGGAGCTATGAACGCTGACTCGTCAAGCCGTCTGAATTGCCAATGAGATGTCACTCCCTCCACGCAATGATGGTTCGCGCAACGCGCATCGCCCGAACAACCCAAATCCGCGCAAATAGTACCACCCCATTGGACAATGGCACATCTTAAGGACCCTGTCACCAGCGGTGCAGTGCATACACTACACTGTAAAAACGACAGATTTCTGTAGCCTGACTATCTTCGATGGGCATAACATCACCACAAGTTCAATGGGAAATGTATCCTCGACAAACCCAGCACAGGTGGGAGAGTAGCGGTAGAAACTCAGACGGCCCGGGCAGGTGTTCGTTCGCATCCGGATCGAACGTAAAGTCCGTGTGCGAGAAATGCCCTCCTTCTTATCGAACAACGGGGATATGTGGCGCGATCTCGCGCCCCCGGAGGATCTGGTCGAGCATTAAGGGCGGCTGCTTGCGCTCTCGAATGGTGAGGTTCGTGGAACGGCAGGCACCATCAAAAGTGCTGATTGCACTGCGCGGAAATGTAGGCCTCAATGGGGCTGTCAAGGGAGGCGGACGCCATCATCGTGTCAGATCGGACAGGCGCGCAATCAGCTGTCGTGACAATCATCGATCCGTCCCGCAAGCGAGGACTGTTCGAACCTTCCGAGCTTTGGCGATATCGGGAAGTTGTGTTCTTCCTGGCCTGGCGTGATTTCAAGGTCAAATACCGGCAGACTTATCTGGGCATCCTTTGGGCAATGCTGCAGCCGCTCGTTGCTATGTCGGTCTTCAGCATCTTCTTCGGCAAGCTCGCAGGCATTTCGTCCAACGGCGCGCCATACCCGCTATTTGTTCTGTGTGGGCTTGTGCCATGGAGTTTTTTTTCGCGAGCCGTCGCCAGCATGACGGGCAGCCTCGTCAGAAACCAGGAACTGGTGAAACGCGTCTATTTCCCGCGTCTGATCATTCCCATCTCCACGATGGCCTCATGCCTGACCGATATGCTCGTCGGCTTCGCTCTTTTGTTCGCCGCCATGCTGGCATTCGGAAGCTGGCCGGCACCACAAGCAGTCTTCTTGCCGCTGTTCGTGCTCGTAATGGCTGCGTCAGCGACTGGAGTGGGCGTGGCATTGTCGGCGATCAACGTTCGCTTTCGCGATGTGGGCTATCTGTTGCCGTTCAGCCTTCAGATACTTCTGTTCATGACCCCGATCGTGTATCCAGCCAATCTCGTCCCTCAATTGTGGCGGCCGCTTTATAGTCTGAACCCAATGGTTGGGACAGTCGAGGCCATCCGCTGGAGCATGCTGGGCACGCCTGCGGACTGGCTCATGATCTCGATATCAACGCTCTCCTCGCTAGCCCTTCTCGTTGCCGGACTGACTATCTTCTCAAAATCCGAACGCGCGTTTCCGGACCTGATCTGAGTGATGACCGACATCGTGATCCAGGCTGCCAATCTCTCCAAGGCGTATAGACTTGGTGTGGCGAACAACAGCTTCCCCACGCTGCGAGACGCGCTCGCCAGCAAAAGGCGGGGTCTTCGCGGGGAGGCCGATACAAGCCACCGCAAAGGTGCGGACGAGCCGTTCTGGGCGTTGAAAAACGTCTCCTTCGAGGTGCACGCAGGCGAAGTCCTTGCCGTGATCGGTCCCAACGGTGCAGGAAAGAGCACCATTCTCAAGATACTGGCGAAGATCGTGGAGCCGACTTCCGGCCGCGCGACGATACATGGACGGCTGGGAGCTTTGCTGGAGGTCGGCACGGGGTTCCATGCCGAACTGACCGGCCGTGAGAACATTTATCTCAACGGGGCCATACTCGGCATGCGGCGCATCGAGATCAATTCCAAGCTTGACGAGATCGTGGATTTCTCCGGGGTCGAGCCGTTTCTCGATACGCCTGTCAAACGATACTCAAGCGGCATGTACTTGCGTCTGGCCTTCGCGATTGCCGCCCACGTCAATCCCGACATTCTGGTGGTCGATGAGGTCTTGGCCGTCGGCGATGCCACGTTCCAGAAGAAATGCATCGCCAAGGCAGCGAGCATCGCCGGGACAGGCCGCACCGTGCTGATCGTCAGTCACCAGATGCCGGTTCTGCAGCGACTTTGCACCCGCGCAATCCTTGTCGACGGCGGGATGGTCCAGGCGGACGGTCCGACTCAGGACGTGGTCCGGGATTATCTCCAGACGCTTGAGGCCCGCGCAGGAACCGATCTGAGTGTGCGATCCACGCGCACCGGGCGCGGCCGCCTCCGTGTGGTCGGCATCGAAGTTTTCAATGAAATGGGTCCCGTCGCGTCCGGGCAGCCGGCAACTTTTCGGCTTCAGGTTGATGGGCCGCGCGAAACATTGCAGTGCCTTGTGACTATCATTGATGATCTCGGGGATCCTGTGACCTCATTTGATAGCCGGGAGCAATCCCTGCATGACCGTCACGGCGAAGTCTACACGGTACATGTGGACAGCCTTATGCTGAGACCAGGGCGCTACAGGATTGACGTAGCGCTGGTGGCGGACGACAGGGTGGTCGAAGACCATGTCGAGACGGCCGCTGTGTTCGATGTCATGCCCGGTTTGCTCGACGATCGACCGGTCAGCGCCCAGCCTGGCTTTGGCAATGTCAGCTTCCCGCATCGATGGGTGGTCAGGAAGTGACGCCTGTTTTCACCTGGCCACGTGCGCAAGCTGTCGCCGAATCCTGCGCCGCTGCTTTGCTGTCCACATCATGATCTTCAGGGCAAGCCGTTTGGCTTTGCTTCCGATCGTTGCAGGCGTGACATAGGGCGCGCGTGCCAGCCGCAGCGCCAATTGGAGGCGGAAATCCCGCGTTCCACTTTCCATCATATGCTCCGCGATCCAGTCCAGAAAAGCGGCGCGGGCGGGGTGTTTCCCCATCCGATCGTAGAGCCCTCGCTGAGTGGCAATCGCCGAGGCCGAACTGGAATGCTGCCGGTAACGTGCGAGAGTTACAGGAGTGATAAAGGCTGGGAATCGCAGGAATAGCTTCGCCCACAGAGCCTGGTCTTCATAGAGCTCAAAGTGCTCCTCAAAGCCACCAACCGTGCTAACCGCGCTTCTCCGCAAGAGCACGGAACAGGTACACGGAACGTGGCCGTCCTGCATCAGCACCAGCCGACCCAAAAGCCGGGGGGGCTGATGTAAGCGTGCGGCAAGTCCATCTGTCGGCTCGACCCAGTCGGAGCGCGCTCCATCCGGATACCACCATTTGGTCGGCCCGAAAATCATTGCGGCATCCGGGTTGGCATCGGCTGCCGCCAGGACCGTCTGCAGCATATGCGGCTCGTACAAATCATCTGCATCCAGGAAGGCAAGCAAATCGCCGCAGCTGGCGGCTATTCCGGCGTTTCTCGCTGCCGCGGCGCCACGCTTGGATCCGGGAGGCCTGCGCAGCACCTTAATTCGAGGATCGATTGCCGCGGCATCATTGGCGATCCTGATACTGTCGTCCGTCGAATTGTCGTCAACCAGCAAGAGTTCCCAATCTGCAATCGCCTGGGCCCGGACGCTGGCGATCGCTTCGCCCAGATTTGACGCCGCATTGAGGAAGGGGGTTATGATCGTCACCCGCGGCACGGAAGTCATCGCTGCAGCCGTCTTACGATGCTTCGCTTGCTCGTCTTCCAGGTTTCGCGCGCGAGCACTTTCCAGATTGCGGAACGAATGCGGAAGGAGGCGCCCTGATCCGCCATCACCCCATTCAGCCATCTGAGAAACGTGATACGCGCGGCTTCGTCAGCGCCTGCCCTGGCAGAAGCGGCAGAGCAGCTTTCGACGTGCTGGCGGTATCTCGCCCAGGTCTGGCCGGACACGTAGACGGGCGCGAATGCGAGCGCCTTCGCAAAGAAGGTCTGGTCTTCGAACATCAGGCGGAAGCTGTTCTCGAATCCCCCGAGCGTTGCCAACAAACTTGAACGCATCAGGGCGTTGCAAGTTGTCGGCGTCTGGGCTTGGTTCTGCAGCAGCAGTTCCAGCAGCACGGGCGGATCGTATCGGGCGTTCGGTTCGACTCCGAGCGGGTAATAGTAGTCCGCACGACCAGCAAGCTTTGCCCAGCTATGCCAGATCAACGTCCGGCCGTAGATTAGACCGAGCGTCGGATCGTTTTCCATGATGCAGACTTGTTCGGACAGCTTTTCGGGCAGCCATGTATCGTCTGCATCGAGAAACGCGACATAGGCGCCCCGCGCCTCGGCCAGCCCGCGGTTGCGCGACGCGCTGATACCATGATTGCCCTTGTCGGGATGGGAGAGTAGTCGCACCTTGCCTGGCAGGCGCTGCGCATAGTCGCGCACGATGACAGATGAACGGTCCGTCGAGCCATCGTCGACGACGAGGAGTTCCCAGTCAGTGAAGCTTTGACCTACAACGCTGTCAATAGCTTCCCGGAGGTATCTCTCGCCGTTGAACACGACGATGATTGCCGTGACGCGCGGTTCTCGGCATGCAGGGTCAGCCATGGCAAAGGACCGCGCGCCGGAACTCTCTCTCACCCCAATCAGCGACCGTGACCCGCGGCAGTCGGAAGGGGTCGACCCTGAGCCCAGCTTCACGCGGCAGGGTGGTTACTGCATAGTCCATGCCAGCAGATCTTACCGCTTCGGCGGTGCTGTCATCGAAGTCTCCGAAGGGGTATGCGAATCCCGCCACCCTCCGCCCTGTGATCTCTTCGCATTGTTGGCGGCTAGCGGAGATCTCGCGTTCAAGACTGTCCCGTTTCAGCAACGGCAGGGATGGATGCGTGCAGGTGTGGGCACCGATCGAAACGCCATCGGTGTCGGCGAGATGCCGCAGCTCCGAATGAGTCATGGCGCGGTCACGCCTTCGGGGGCTGGCGTCGGTTCCTGCCCATCTTGCCAGCTGCTGCAGCGCCCTCCTCCGTTCGTGTACTCTCAACGGCTTCAGCAGTGCGTGCAAGCCGAAATGGAGCGCCGTGCGGCTGATGACGAGATTCGATTTCGCGCGCGTGGCGTCCTCCGTCACGAGCCAATCATAGTTTCGGCCTGCGATCTGGATCGCGAGCCTCTCCGGGAGAGCAGGCGTTTCCAAAGTGATGCGCGACAGAATATCCCACCAGAACACTGAGGGGTCGGTGAGCGCGTGGGTGGTGACGAAGACGGTCACAGGAGCGTTCATGCGTAGCATGATCGGCACGGCATTTTGCACGACATCCGCATAACCGTCGTCAAAGGTAACTGCCGCGGCATTTCTCGCTGGCTTTCCGTCCCGAAGCCGTTGTGCCAGCCATTGCAGGGGAACAATATCGCGCGCCTTTGTCAGGATTTCGATTTGGCGTGCGAAATTTTGTGGCGAGACCGAGAGTTCCCAAGGATCGACGCGTGGTTCTCCGACGCGATGATACATCAGCACGAGCGGCCGGTTGTAACCGGCAAGCAATCGGCCCCGTCGCAGGAGCTTGCTAAGAGCTTGACGCACTGTCACGCCGCTCGTCGCCTGAAAGCGCGCGCGGCGACAATCACCGGGCAACATGGGTCATGCACATCGAGCATTGCCGAATTCAGCTCATGCTCCGCCAAGCCATAGAGAAACCCGGTAGCCGAATAGGCGTTTCCATAGTGGCGGACTTCGACATTCTCCACCCCGAACCTGTCTGAGAGAAGCCGGCCCAGCGCCGCCGGGGTTATCGACCAGAACCAGCTCTCGCCCCATTCTCCTCGGTCAATCGGGCTTACCCAAGGGACCGTGACCAGAAGCACGCCTCCCGGTTTCAGCATCCGCCATAGGGTTGCAACCGCGACAGGCATGTTGAAAAGGAGGTGCAGGGTCTGGGTGAGCACGATGCAGTCAAATGTCTCGAGCGGCAGGTCGTCGCCGTTGGCCAGATCGCCAACGAAGGTCGTCAGCGGGTGGCCTTCATATCGGTTTAGAACGTCGCTCCTGGCAACTCGACTGCCTCCGAAGCGGGTCGTATAGGCGTTGTCCCCGATCTCCAGAACCCTGCCGGATATGTTCAGCGAACATGATGCGAGGAAAGTCTCGACATAGCGGCGGTCCACTGGCTTGCCGCGATCAAAACCGAAATTTGTACTGAAGGGCAGCGGGCGGCTGAGGTCACCGAACCGGACGCCCGATCGGCGCCGACTTGACCAGCCCTTGAAACGCTGCCGCAGCATCATGGTGGTCTGCAATGGCGCTGCGAGCGAAACGGCAATGGTGTTCAGGAGCTGACCGCCGAGCGAAGAACGGGATCGAACCGCTGTACTAAGCTGTCCCAGTTGCATGTGCGCATAATAGCGTTTCCAATTTTCGACGCCCTGATGGTAGGCGGCCGTCCAGTCTGGATTGGTCCGCGCAAGATTCCTCTGCCGGCCAAGGACTTTGAGCGCCGCGCGCAACATCATCGGATTGCTGTTGGACATATTCGTTGCGTGCCTGCGGTAATCTGCGAGACACTCCGGGGTGCATGCGGCCTTGTTTGCCCGAGACAGGCGAAGGTAGACGTCGTAATCCTCGCAAGCCCGCAGGGATCGGTCAAATCCGCCAGCAGCCTCCAATGTGCTACGCCGATAGAGCACTGTCGCATGCATTCCAATCAGGTTGCCGGTCAAGAATCCGGCATACGGGTCCTCTCCCACCGGCCTCAGCGGAACTGAATTCCTGACTGCGCCGGCCTCATCGATGTAGCAATAGGCTCCATAGACAAAGGCGCAATCCGGACTGTCATGGAACAAAGCAAGATTGGTAGCGAGCGCCGTCGGGCGCAGCCTGTCATCGGCATCCAGGAACGCGATGAATTCGCCACGTGCTGCCTTCATTCCCGTATTGCGGGCAGCGGCTAAACCCTGGTTTTCTTGGCGGATGTAGTGGACGTCGACATACCGGCGAACAACATTTTCGGGATTGTCCAACGAACCATCGTCCACAACGATGATCTCATCGGGCCGCACGCTCTGGTTCCGGACACTGTCGATCGCTTCCGCGAGAAATCGAGCATGGTTATAGGTCGTAATGACAACCGAGACACAGGCTGCGGCGGGTCTGACGGTCATCTTTCGCCCACTTGGCTCTGCGCAGTCGGGTAGCCGGCAAAGGTTAGCCATGCGACTGAGCGCCGACATGCCTCCTCGAAGCCGACCACCGGCTGGTATCCGAGCTCGCGCTCGGCCTTGGCCGACGGGAGTTTCACCCGACACCGGTGCAACAGCGCACGTTCTTCAGATACCTTGATCTTTGGAGCCATAGGCGGCCTCTGATCGAGCCCTGATTTCCGCCACTCGGCATAGCCTACCTTTAGTCCGCTACGAACGGGTCTCGGGAGGCTTCGGACAAGCCGCCGGTAAAGGTCGCCATCTCTCAGCCATTGTGTCCAGTTCGGCGCGAATGACAATGGCGCGGAAACCGAAATCGCAGCCAGGTCGAAGCCCAATGCCTCGGCTATCGGGCGGCAAAGATCTGCCCAACTTATCCTTTCGCGGTCCCCGACCAGATAGGTTCGCCCAGCCGCCTCGGGCACTTCGATGGCAAGCTTGATCGCATGAACGACATTGTCGACATAAGCGCTGTTGCAGATGCCATGGCCGCCATCCACCAGATAGGCAGAGCCGTCGAGGAGATCGTTGGCGAAGCCCCCCGTCCAGCTGGAGCGCGGGCCAAAGACAATTCCGGGCCGCAGCACCACCACCTGGACTGCACCGTCCCGTGACAATTCCCCGAGACGACGTTCAGCACGAACCTTGGCATTGTTGTACTCGACCGTCTGGCCGTCGTGCAGCGCGCTCGTTTCGTCCGTTCCGGGCAGCGGCGATTGGCCATGAACGGATGCGCTACTGAGGTAGACCAGGCGAACGACGCCCGCAGCGGCGGCGGCAAGATAGACAGGCTCGACGGCATCGACGATCGTGCGACTATCACCGGCAACTGCATGAACAACGGACTGACAGCCAAGAAGGGCCGCAGTAAGAGCCGGAACGTCATGCGCGTCCGCCACCCTTCCATCGATCGCAAAGCGGGACAGGCTGGCGAAAGCACTCGGCCTGCGAACGATCGGCCTCACCTCAGCCCAGCCGGAAAGATGCAGCAACTCCACTGTCCGGCAACCTATGAAGCCGTTGGCGCCAAGCACGGCAACAGTGCCGGTCATTGTCTGGTCTCGGCGGAAGCAATGACGTGGCGAAAGTCTTCTGCTCCGAGCCAAGGCATGTCCAGCCGTTTCCGTCTGGCATAGCATTCCTCGATTCGCTTGAGCACGTTGCGCCCCGCTGTGGCTGACCCGGAAAGGAGGGTTCCATTTCGGACCGTGTCGACCAAGTCCGAAATCTGATCGCAGAACGCGTCGACGAAATCGCGCGACCGGTCGTCGGTGTTGGTGAAGGAGGCGGTGGCTGCCGTGCGGCATCCTTTCAAGGCGATCTCTACAAGCTCCGTCTCATTGACTGCCCAAGAAATCGAGCCACGTTCGCCCTCAAGACGGTAAAGGTTCGGACGAGCCCAATCACGGCTCAGCCGGACCGTTGCCTCGAAGCCGCCAAAACCTAACCGGACAAGGCAGTTCGCCTCGACGCCGCCCATTGCGTCATCGGCGTAGTGGATTTCATGGGGCTCTCCGAACCACCAGGTCAGGAGGTCAAGGCAATGCGTGCCTATGTCCTGAAGCACGCCACCGCCGGATTCCGCGCGGCTGAAATAGCTCGTCGAAGCGACAGGCCACTGGAAAGGGCCACCCTCAAAACAACAGACACCTTGAATTTTTCCGATCAATCCGCCCTCGACCATGGCCTTTATCGATCGGGTGGCAGGGAACTGCCTTCTGACGAGGCCTGTTGCCACATGCAGATTGTTGGCTGCCGCTACCGCCAGGATAAGGTCTGCGTCGGAGCTGCTCGTGGCCATCGGCTTCTCGCACAGAACATGCATGCCGGCCCGCAACGCCTGCATCGACTGATCAAGATGGTATCGAGGCGGGGAAGCGATGATCGCCACATCGGCGCCCACAGCCAGAAGGCCGTCGAAACTGGCTGCAACCTTCGCTCCGGGCAGCCGCGCCTGTACGACCGCGGCGGATTTCGCTTCGGGATCAAAGATGGCTGCGACTGCGATCTGGCCTCTGCCTTGAAGGCGCGACAGCGCTTCCGCATAGTAGAGCTTCGTGACGGCGCCACATCCGGCCAAAACGAGACGGACAGGCTCACCTTGCCGCAGCCGTGCCGGCTGCCGTTGCACAGTTTCAATTTGGGCGGACAATCTCGCCTCCCTGCTTCGCAACGAGCCACAGCATACGTCCAATTGTCTTGAGCGACGGATCGAGGTGGAAGGCTTCACTCATTTGCGCGAGGCATCCAGCCCAATCACCAGAGCCAAGCAGCCGCCGTCCGGTTTCGAGAGCGCTTTGCGAATAGGTCCGCCGAGCCGATGCGGCGACATCGTCCGCGAGTTCGCTTGGAAGATAGCTCTTGAAAATATCAATCGCCATTCGCGTGTAGGCCATGTCCGCGGCATTCCGGATATGGCGCCCTGTGTTCGATTGCGGGTGCATCCGATAAAGCGCAAGGGCTTGCGGTTCGTACCAGACGGGAAAACGAGAAGCGATGCGTATCCACATCTCCCAGTCTTCGCTGCATTTCAGCCGCCGGTCGAAGCCGCCGAGTTCTTCGTAGACCGCGCGTCGGACCGCGATGGACGGCGTCATGATGCGCTGTTCGAGCGCCAATCGGATCACCGCATTCTCAAGCCTTCCGGAGACTGACTGCATTGCAGGTTCGATCGACAACTCCTGTCCGTGGGCGTCCATGAAGACCGTCCGGCAGAACGCCGCTCCTACTCTCGGATCCGCATCGAAACCCCGACCGAGCAATTCGTAAAATTCTGGTCGGACGGCATCGTCGCCGTGCAGGAGATGGACAAGTTCCCCCTGGGCTCGGCTCAGACAGGTATGGAAGTTGCCGATGTGGCCGAGGTTTTGCGGCTGGCGGAAAAAGCCGACACGCCTTCCCCCGATTTCGTTCACGACTTTTTGCGGATCGTCGGACGAACAATCGTCAACCACTTCGATCTGCATATGAGCCGGGTCAGGGGCTTGCGCGAGCACGCTTTGCAGCGTTGAGGCAAGAAAGCGGGCGCTATTATAGACGGGGATCATCACCGACCACTTCGGACGAACAGCCGCCTGTGGCAATGACGGGACCGGATCGCGATTCTCGAAGTTGCGGAAAGCCGTCATCTCCCGAGCACCGAGGATTTCAGCAGGAGCAGTGCCAACCGCGCGATATCGCGTTTCGGCACGTTGTTTCCGCCAGTGCCGCTTCGCAGCAATCGTAGGAAGCACGATCTGGCCGACGGCAAGTCACCTCCGTTCAGATACTGCTTCGACCATTCGTAAAAGTAGCGGGAACAGCCGCCACGGGCAAACTGTGCCCCACGGGCATCCATGACATTCGCCATTCGCCGGTAGAATCCCTCGATCGCATCAAGCCTGAGCGGGCTTGGCAGCGCCGATACAAGCCCACCCGGGTGCAGACGATAGATACCTGCCACCTCGTCGACAAAGGCGAGGTCTGCTGTCTTTGCGCAATGCACATACAGCGGCCAATCAGTAATCGGAAAGAAATCTGCATACCAAGACGGTACATCCCGAACGCACGCGGTTCGCATCATACCGCCGCAAGTGGCGAAGGGATTGCCTTCCCAAATTTCCCTTTGTGTGATTAAGGGCTTCTGATCCCGTGGCGTCCACCGCCGCGACGTGATCTCGTCGCCGTGCGCCACGAGCGCATTGTAAAATATGGCCGAGAGCTCAGGATGCGCGTCAAGATGGGCCACCTGATCTCGCAGCTTGGTCTTGGATGTCCACAGGTCGTCGCCATCAAGGATCGAGACATAGCGCCCGCGCGCAACCCGGAGTCCTCTCGCAACGACCTCGTTGGATCTCAAATTGCTGCCAGAATAGATCGCCGATAGTCTTTCGGGATAATCGGATACATACCGCTCCACGATCTCCCGGGTACCGTCCGTCGAAAAATCTTCGCTGATCAGGATCTCGACACCGGATTCCGTATCTTGCATGAGAACGCTGTCGATCGCTGCCGCTACATAGCGAGCGTGATTGTAGGTGACAATGAGCACGGTCACACTGACCGTCGGTTCATTCACTGTCCGCTCAAAAGTGCATTCTGCCGTCTGAGCCAAATTGCGGCCCGACGACATCTGCTCTTCCGACAGCAGCAGCTTCTTCATTCCAAGCCTCTAAGGAGAAACGGGCTGTCTGAGCCGCTGCCCTCTTGGGGCATTGCAAAGGTTCCTCGTTCGGGATGCTGCGCCAAATAGCCTCCGCAGGGTCCAAGTTTGCTGTCCATTGCAGCCAGATTGTTGAGCAAGGCACGGTAATCGGTATTCTCGCCGCGATCGAAAAGCTCATCGACAGCGTAGTCCCAGAACGGTTTCCCGATCCCCGAGCTGCGGCCTTCGCGTTCCAGTTTGGTTCCTTGTTTCGCCTTGCGCCGGAAAATGGCAAGCGTCGCACCGACGACTTTCGCGAACTGCGAGGGCGATCGCCAGAGCACTCTGGCGAAGTTCATGCCGACGGCAGCAAAGCGGCGCCTTTTAAGCCCGAGCCTGGCGATCTCGACATCGTTACGGAACATCACATCCGATAGGATCGGGCTCACCATCTCGCTGCAGCGAGCAAAGAGGCTCTCGAGCACCATCCGACGCGAGATGAGCATTCGGACGAAATCTTGCGACATGGCTCCTGGCGTTCGGCGGTATCCGACCAAGTGCTCCTTGACGACATCGAATCGGTATTTCGAGGCGATACTCAATTGGAGGAAGAAGTCCTCACAACCCTCCGCACCGTTTTCGCGCAGTCGCGAGGAATAGCCACCCATTTCGAGTAAGACATCGCGCCGGAACATTGCCGAACTTCCGTGACCGATAAAGTTCTGTCCGAGATGCTGCATGAATACCCATCCGTGCGGGTGCATGCGCTTAGGCGTAATGATCGCCTTATCATCGGCATCAATCGTCCGGTAAAGCGTATAGACAAGCCCAACATCATTGCCTGCAGCAGCGAAAACACGCAGCTGCTTTTCGAGTTTGGTTGGGTGCCAGAGATCGTCGGCGTCTATAGGTGCTATATAGATACCCTTGCTTGCACGTATCCCCGTATTCCGCGCCGACGCGACGCCACTGTTCTTCTGTTGGAGCAGCTTGATACGCGGGTCGTCATTGGATAGTCGGCGGACGATTGATGCAGTTTCATCAGTCGAACCGTCATCAACGACTATTATTTCGATGTTTCTGTAGGTCTGGTTTATCACCGACGCCAAGGTGCGTTCGATAAATTGTTCTGCGTTGTAGGCAGGGATAATGACAGCCACAAATGCGTGAGTAGGACATTGTGAGTTGCTCGTAGAACAACTCCCCTTGGTGCGGCCACTTCCCTTCACTGTCACCCGGCCTCTGAGCCCTGCATGTACTGCTAAACGGCCGCTGTCCGGCTCACTAACATTTGGGGCCACGCACACTGGACGGCCCTCGCGCGGCCTTCTTAGGTGGCCGATCCATTCTCCTTGTGCGACAGCCCATAGCGTATTTTCCTTTCGCCCCTGGCGGACTTGGTGTTCGAAAACTCACGCAATAGCCACGCCGCCCCCTGCCTAAGTGACCCGAAATGATCTCGCCCGTGCGTAGAGCTGCACACGCAGAGTGGCGGATCCGAGAGTATCTGCCGTTCCTGCAATCTATGCTCCTGGATGGCGAGTAGATAGATCGTCAAAAGCGGTACCCGTTAAGGACAATTCGCGACCGTTTCGGGATGCCCCGAGAATAAACGGTCTCTTTGCTGAGCGCGTTCACGAATGTCACGAGCTGACTGAATCGCACCCAAGGCTGCGGAAATTCGCGTTCCATCTGGAGTTCGCCCCTGGGACCGGACAAATTGAACAGCAGAATTGACTTGGAAGCCGGGCTTTCGAAGGATGGAAGCGATGGTGACTTATCGCACGCACAGCATCGAGTTCAAACGTCAAGTAGTGCAGGAGTTCCTCTCTGGCGAGACGCTGCATGGTCTCGCCAGGCGGCACGAACTGCCGCGTAAACCTGATCCGCATCTGGGTCCTGAATTACGAGGCCGGCTCCTTCGACGAGACGTGGCGGCGGCTGACACGATGCAGACGTATGAGCGCGGATCGCAGCCTTGGAGCGGCTGGTAGGCCGACAAGCCTTGGATCGAGTTTCCAAAGGGCTCTGAAAAGCGTGCCACGTCCCAGAGGCGGGACTACATCTGCCTTCGGCGGCAGGACCTCGCCGTATATGTCACGACCTTTGCCGGGAAGAATGCTTGCGAATCGCTGCGGAGATCGCCGCCAGGCCACCCCGCAGTTCGTCCTCAAGAGGATAGAGGAAGCCGATACGCATGTGGTTGCGCGGCATCTCGAACCAGTGGCCCGGACCGACATAGGTGCCATAGCTTTCCAGCAGGTCGGCGTAAAAGTCGTCGAAATCGAATCCCGGACCATGACGGAAACGGGGGAAGCAGACCACGCCGCCCTGGGGCTCGACCCATTCGATCAGCTCGTCGCTCTCAATCCAATCGCGCATGATGGCAAGGCGTCCGGCCAGCACTGGCGCCTGCGCGGCGAGGAAGGCGTCGCGGCCTTCCAGGATGCGGGCGCCGATCCACTCGTCGACGACGCTGCCGCAGATGCCGATCTGCTCCTTCGCCGCCAGGAAGCGCTCCATCAAGTGCACGTCGCGCGTCATGATCCAGCCCACGCGGATGCCCGGCGCGCCGTAAGCCTTGGACAGCGAAGCCACACTGATCGCGGCGGGGCTGAGCGAGGCGGCGGGGGGCAGCATCTCGCCATGGGTCAGGTCGCGGTAGGTTTCGTCCACCAGTAGCCTGCATCCCGCCTTTTCGACCAAGGCGATCAGCGCGTCCAGTTGAGGGCGGCCGATCATCGTGCCGGTTGGGTTATGCGGGCAGGTGATGCTGACATAGCGGGTGTTCGGGCGCAGAGCGCTGGCGACGGCATCGATGTCGAGGCCGAACCGATCGTCGAATTTGAGGTCGATAAAGGTGATGCCGCAGCCGATGGCGCGCGGCGTCTCGATGTTAGTGGCATAGTTCGGCCGCACCACGACAAGATGGTCGTCGCGCGATAGAAGCGTGGTGGCGATGATGAACAGCGCGCCAGCGGCGCCGGCGGCCACCAAAACGTTGTTGGGGCCGAGGCCCTTGCCCTGCGCGGCTACCAACGCCCGAAGCTCAGGGTCGCCGCGATGCTCGCCATAGGGCAGCAGCAGGTCAGGGACGGAGAGATGGAAATCGGACAGCTTACGGTCTCGTACGGAGCTTTCCGACAGGTTGAAGCGAATGCGGTCATAGCCGTATTCCTCCGGTGATTCCTTCTCGATCACCATGCGTGCGTAGTCCATGCTTTCCCCCGTCAGGCTGCCAGCCGGGCGACGGCCAAAACGGCCTGGTCGACCTCGTCTGCTGTGGTGTAATGCGATAGGCCGAGCCGAGCGACGCCGCCTTGCTCGCGCAGGCCGAGCAGGCCGGAGGCTTCATAAGCGTAGAAATCGCCGGCCCAGCCGAAGATGTTTTCGCCCGCCAGCGCGGCTGCGATCTCCTGCGGCGACCTCTTGGCCAGCCGGAAGCTGAAGGTGGGCACACGGGCGTCCAGCCGGTTGCGGCTGGCGATGCCGCAGAGCTTGAAACCGGGAATGCCGGCAACACCCGCCAGGAACCGGTCCATCAGTCCGGCTTCGTAGTCGGTCGC
This sequence comes from Mesorhizobium sp. B2-6-4, assembly GCF_006441495.1. Taxonomy (NCBI): domain Bacteria; kingdom Pseudomonadati; phylum Pseudomonadota; class Alphaproteobacteria; order Hyphomicrobiales; family Phyllobacteriaceae; genus Mesorhizobium; species Mesorhizobium sp. B2-6-4. Next base: position 27,890 of record NZ_VFUE01000030.1, on the reverse strand, counting down.
CGCCTCCAATCCCGCCACGATGCGCTGGCGCAGCGGCGCGGCAACGTCGACGCCGGCGCACTGCTCGCCGAGCCAAGCGATGTGCTCGATCGCCGCCTGCGTGCCGGCCTGCGCCTCGAAGGAGGGAGTGCCGGGGGTGTGGCGCCACGGCATGTCGAAGGAGGCGGGCCGCACCTTGAGCGGCGTGAGCCGGTCGCGCAGCTCCGGCCGTATATACATGACCCCGGCGTGCGGACCGAAGAACTTGTAGGCAGAGCATGCGAGCAGGTCGCAGCCGATCGCCGACACGTCGAGGGCCAAATGCGGCGCCGACTGCACGGCATCGACCATGGTGACGGCGCCGGCAGCTTTACCAGCAGCCACGATACGGGCAACGTCGTTGACGGTGCCAAAGATGTTGCTCGCGTGATTGCAGGCAACCAGACGCGTGCGCGGGCCGATCAGTTCGTCCAGCATGTCGTAGCGATATTCGAAGGTTTCGGTATCGAACTCGAGCCAGCGGACGGTGACGCCACGTTCCTCGGCTGCGATGATCCACGGGCCGACATTGCCATCATGGTCCATGCGGGTAAGCACGATCTCGTCGCCCGGTTTCCAGTCGCGTGCCACCATGCGCGAAAAATGGAAGATCAGCGAGGTGCTGTTGAGGCCGAAGACGATCTCGTCCGGCTGTGCACCGAGCAAGGCGGCCGCCGCTGCATGCGCTCCCACCAAGATGCGGTCGCTATCACGCGAGGTGTGGAAGGCACCGCCCTCGTTGGCGCAGCTTCGCAGCATCACCTCGCTCATGCGCTCGACCACGCGTGCCGGTACTTGCGAGCCGCCCGGCGCGTCGAGATAGATACGTGGCTTGCCGTCGTCGGTGATCGCCAGCGCCGGGAAGGCCCCGCGCACCGCCTCGATGTCCCATCGTCCAGTCGTCATGGAATTCCCTTTCAGGTCGGTCGCACCGCCGCGATCGCGGCCGTCAGTTCGTCGTAGTCGAAATTCCCGCCGCACGCGCCCAGCAGCGACGTCTTCGCGATATGACCGCGGATGCGGGCATGCGCCCGCACGGAACGCGCGGCAGCGGCGGCGATGTCACCTTCGTTCGACATGGTTCTGCCCTAGGTCAAGAGGTTGCGGCTGTGCCGGCGCTCGCGAGGATGGCGCCGGCGATTGCCGCGTCCTCTGCGCCGAGGCCGGTCAGGTCGGCGATGCTGATGTCGCCAGGCTTGCGCGTCAATGAGCCAGTCCGCAGCGATACGCCGATCTCACCGATCCGCTCTGGCTCGACGAGGCCGGCCGCGATGGCATGAGCGAACTCGCCATGGTCGATGCTCTGCAGGGCCGAATCGGCGAGCAACGTGTCGGCACGCGCGACCAACGTATTCTCCAATTCCTGTTTGCCGGGCGCATCGGCTCCGACGGCTGTAATGTGCGTGCCGGGCGCGATCCATTCAGCGCGCACCAGCGGCGCGGTCGCGGGCGTCGTGGTGACAATCACTTGTGAATCGGAACAAAGGTCGGCGAGCGAGCCGACTGGCGATACCTGGAGACCGAGATCGGCCACGTCGGCGGCGAAGCGTCCCGCTGCCGCTGGCGAGCGGCCCCATACCGCGACCGAAAGCGGCTCGCCGTGAGCCAGCGCTCGCAGCGCGCGTAGCTGCATGCGTGCCTGGGTTCCGGTGCCGACGATGCCGAGGCGCGTCGCGCCCTTAGGCCAGCACAGCCGGGTCGCCAGCGCGCCGGCATAGCCAGTGCGCCAGTCGGTCAGCATGCCTTGATCGAACAGCAGCGCTACCGGTTCGCCTGTCGTGGCCGACAGCGCCACCATCATGCCGTTGCCGCTTGGAAGGCCCTTGGTCGGATTGTCGTAGAACCCAGTCGCGACCTTGACGACGAAGATCGGCGCGCCCGGCACATGGGCGCATTTCACATGGCAGTCGCCGTTCGCCGCCGCGAATCCCATATGCACGACGGGCGGCTGCTGGACTGCCCCGGCGCTGTAGGCGACGAGGCTTTCGCGAACGGCCGCGATACCGGCGGCGTGGTCGAGCCGCCGCAGGATCTCCGCCCGGTCGAGGATGACCGGCATGTTTGCGGCTGACCTAGCCATGGTCGTTCCGTTCAGGCCGCCGAGCGGGCAAGGCCGCGCAGGAAGAGCTGCACACGTTCCAACCCGCCTTCCAGGACATGCGCCGGCGCGCCGATGCCGACGCGGAAATAGCCGTCCATGCCGTAGACGTCGCCCGGCGCGACAAGCACGCCCTGCTCGTCCTTGACGCGATGCGCCAGCTCGGTCGAATTTATCGGCAAGTGATAGCGCACGAACGCCATGCCGCCTGCCTGCGGCGGCGCCAGCGAGACCAGCCCCTCGTTGGCGCGGACCCAGCGCACCATCATGTCGACATTGCGTGACAGGAGGTCCCGGCTGCGGTCGAGGATCGCCTTGCGGCGCGCCGGCTGCAACACCATCGACGCGACCAGTTCGCTGACCGCGCCGGTAGTGATGGAGGTATAGTCCTTGCGCTGCCAGGAGGCATAGATCTCGGCAGCGGGGCCGACCAGCCAGCCGATGCGCAGGCCCGGCATCGCCATCGCCTTCGACAAGCCGCTGGTGACGATGGCTTTCTCATAAAGGTCGACGCTGCTCGGCGGCTCGAGGGTACCGTATTCGGCTCCCTTGTAGACCTCGTCCGTATGTAGCCAGATGCCGTTGGTGCGTGCGATGGCCACAATTTCCCCGAGCAGGTCCGCCGGCACCACGCGTCCGGTCGGATTGTTGGGCGTGCAGAGCGTGATGACCTTGGTGCGGGGCGAAATCGCCGCGCGGATGTCGGCCGGATCGGGCAGCCAGCCCAGTTCCTCGCGCAGCGGCACATCACGTACCACCGCGCCGAGCGCCTTCGCCCATCCCCTGATCTGCAGGTAGTTGGGGACGACGACGATGATCTCGTCGCCCGGCTCCAGCAGCGTCATCGCCATCAGAAAATTGGCTTCGGCCGAGCCGTTGGTGACCATCACCTCGTCGGCCGTACGATTCTTGTATGTGGCCGCGATCGCCTCGCGAAGGACGACGGCACCGTTCGTCCAGCCGTAACCGAGTTCGGCGGCAAGCACCTTTTCGCGTTCCTCCGGGCTCAGCAGTTCGTTGAGCGAATAGGGGTGTACCCCGCTATCGGAGAGGTTGTACTCGACGATGTTCTCGTAGAGCGACTGGATGCGTTCGAGGGTGAATTCTTCGATCTGCATGTGTGTACGATTCCTCTTCTTCAGGAAGCCGCGCGGGCCGGTGAGGTCGCGTTGGCCAGGATGCCTAGCACAGTTCTGTGCAACTCAGGTGTGGCGCTGGCCACGACGGAACGGCGGCCGGAACGGATCGTCAGCTCGCCGCCCTGCCAGTCGGTCATGACGCCACCGGCGTTACGCACGATCGGGATCAGTGCGCAATAATCGAAGGCGTCCAGCCCCCCGTCCACATTGATGTCCAGCGCGCCGTCGGCGACGCGGCCATAGGCATGGCAACCGCCGCCATAGACGCTCCAGCGCACCTGGCGGCGCAGCCTCTTGTAGGCGGCCGTATCCTTGTCGTCGAAGGATTCCGGGTTGCCGTTGCCGACAAGGGCCTCGCTAAGGTCCTGGCAGGCGCGCGTGCGTACGGGCTTGCCGTTGAGGGTGGTCGGCGAACCGTCGGCGCCCAGCCAGCGCTCGTTGGTGACGGGATTGTCGATGACCCCGAGCATGGGAACGCCGTTGCGGGCCAGCGCGATCAGCGTGCCGAAGGTCGGAATGCCGGTGATGAAGGCTTTGGTGCCGTCGATCGGATCGATGACCCAGACCCATTCCGCGTCGAGGCCGACGGACCCAAATTCCTCGCCGAGGATGCCGTGGTCGGGATACGCCTCCTGGATGCGCGCGCGCAGCCTCTCCTCGACCTCCCGGTCTACCGCGGTGACAGGGCTTGCATCGCCCTTGGAAACGAAGCCGTGTTGCTCGCTGAGCGCTTCCTGGATTGTCGCCCGGCTGACGTCTGCCAGCGAACCGGCGAAAGCCGTAAAGGTCTTGGGGTCAGATGCCGGCATTGTCGGCTCCCTCTATGAGTGGGGTTGCGGGTTCGTCCAGAGGACGCGTGTGTCGTGAAAGCCTGTATTCGAGGGCGCGCAACGCCGTGGTGAGCACGTAGGTAATGGTGAGGTAGATAAGCGCCGCGGTGATGAAGAGCTCATAGGGCGCGAAGGTGCGGGCGACGATCGTGTTGGCGGCGCCGGTCAGCTCCATGACGGTGATGGTCGAGGCGAGTGATGTGGATTTCAGCATGCTGACCACCTCGTTGCCGTAAGCCGGCAGGGCGATGCGGAAGGCGCCCGGCAGGATGATCGTGCGGTAGGTCAACGCCGTCGACATGCCGCAGGCACGCGCCGCCTCGATCTCACCGGCTGGCACCGCCTCGATGGCGCCGCGCAGGATGTAGGCGGTGTAGGCGGCCGTGTTCAGGCTGAAGGTCAGAATGGCGCAGACCCAGGCCTGGCGCAGATATGGCCACAGAAAGCTGTCGCGAACGACCTCGAGCTGGGCGAGACCGTAATAGACAAGGAAGATCTGGACCAGGAGCGGCGTGCCGCGGAAGAAGTAGATATACCAGTGCAGCAGGAGGCGCACCGGCGCCGGGCCGCTGACGCGCAGGATGGCGACGGGAAGTGCCACCGCCATGCCGCAGAAGAGTGAGGCGACGAGCAGTTCGATCGTCGTGACGGTGGCCGACAGCAGCGCCGGCAGGCTCTCGACCATAAGCTCGAAGTTCATCGCGCCAGCTTCCTCTCGCCGCGCGTCGCACGCCGTTCCAGCGCGTCGACAATCGAGGTGTTCAGTATGGTGAGCAGGAGGTAGATCAGCGCCGCGGCGAGGTAGAAGCGGAAGGGTTCGCCATTGACCTGCGTCGCCATGGTGGAGATGCGCATCAGCTCCTCCAGCCCGACGATGGAGATAAGCGACGTGTCCTTGATGAGCGAGATCCAGTTGTTGCCGAGGCCGGGCAGCGCGTAGCGCCACATCAGCGGCAGGCGGATGTGGATGAAGCTGGTCGCGGCCGACATGCCGAAGGCATCTGCCGCCTCGATCTCGCCCTTGGGGATGGCGAGATAGGCGCCGCGCAGCACCTCGGCCGCGTAGCCGCCGAAGACCAGGCTGAGCGCGAAGACGCCGGCCGGCATCGCCGGCACTTCGAGAAAGCGGATGCTGGGGTCAATCATCTTCGCCAAGCCGGTCAGGGCCACCGTGCCGCCGAAATAGGCGATGAGGATGATGAGGAGTTCGGGCGTGCCGCGCACGACCAGAGTGAAGCCCCGGCCGATGGCGCGCAGCACACAGTTCGAGGAGAGCTGTGCCAGCGCGCCGAGAATGCCCCAAACGAGGCCGACCGCCAGCGACAGCAGCGCGACCTCGACGGTGGTCATGAGCCCGCGCGCGACCTCCAAACCCCATCCCTGGAAAATGTCCATCTGCCGCTCCTGCGGTGGCAAGAAGAAAGACGCCGGCCATCGGGTGAAATGGCCGGCGATGAACCGTACGGCTCGGCCTAGTTCGATGCCGGCAGCACGCTGAACGTCCAGTACTTGTCGTTGATGGTCTTGAACGTGCCGTCGTCGATCATGGCCTTCATCGCCTTGTCGAGCTCGTCGCGCAGGCCGGCATCGTCCTTGCGCATGCCGATGCCCACGCCTGGCCCGAAATACTTCACGTCCTTGATCTCCGGACCGATGAATTTGTAACCCTTGCCTCGGTCCTTGTTGAGGAAGTCGTTGGCGAGCTTGATCGGGCCGGCGAAGACGAGATCGGTCCGCTTGGAGGTCAGGTCGAGCAGCATGTTGTCGGCCGTGTCGTAGAGCTGGATCGTGGCCTCAGGAAAGTTGTCTCGCATGTAGTTCTCGTAAGTTGAGGCACGCTCGATCCCGATGGTCTTGCCCTTGAGACCATCGGGGTTGGGCTTGCCGTCGTCCGTCAGCGGCTTGGCATCGCTTCCGTCCGGACCGACGAACCGGGCGGTGGAGGAGCGGTACGGGATCGAAAAGTCGATGCTCTTCTTGCGCTCGTCGGTGATCGACATCGACGCGGCGAGAAGATCGAACTTGCCGGCGACAAGGCCCGGAATAAGCGAATCGAAAGGCATGCAGACAAAGGAGGCGTCGGCGCCGAGGCGCTTGACAACTTCCTTCGCGACATCGATGTCGAAGCCGCGCAACTCGCCGTTCGCGTCCTTGTAGTTGAACGGCGGGTATGTGCATTCACTGCCGACGCGCAGGTCGCGCGCCGAGACCTGCGTGGCGAAGGCGGCGAGGCCGGCCGCAAGCATCAAGACAAGTTTTTTCATCATGTTCCCCTGTTGTTTGTCCTGTTCAAAGAACGCGCTGCAGGAAGGCCCGGCAGCGCGCCGATTGCGGATCGCCGAGAACCTGTCCCGGCGGGCCGCGCTCCTCCACCATGCCCTGGTGGAGAAAGAGCACCTCGCGCGAGATCTCGCGCGCGAAACCTATTTCATGGGTGACGACGATCATCGTGCGTCCTTCTTCGGCGAGCGTGCGCATGACCGAGAGCACCTCGCCGACCAGTTCCGGGTCGAGCGCGGAGGTCGGCTCGTCGAACAGCATCAGCTTCGGCTCCATCGCCAGCGCGCGGGCGATGCCGACGCGCTGCTGCTGGCCGCCGGAAATATGCGCGGGGTAGTGGTCGCGCTTCTCGAACAGCCCGACCTTGGCGAGATAGGCCCCGGCTCGCTGCCGGGCCTCCTGTTTGGACAGGCCGAGCACCTTCATCGGTGCAAGCATCACGTTGTCGAGCACGGTGCGCTGGCTCCACAGATTGAAGCTCTGGAAGACCATGCCGATGCGGCTGCGGATGCGATTGATCTGGCGCGCATTCAGCTTCGCGCGCCCCGAACTGCGATCCAGCGTCAATTCCTCGCCTTCCACCGCGATCGTGCCGGCGTCGGGAATTTCCAGAAGATTCATGCAGCGCAGGAAGGTGCTCTTGCCCGACCCGCTGGCGCCGATCATGGTGATCACGTCATGGGCATGGGCGACCAGGTCGACGCCTTTCAAGACTTCCAGAGCGCCGAAGCTCTTACGGATGTTATTTGCCCGCAGGACGGTGTTTTGGTCCATGTCCACTTGGTGCCCTTGCCTCCCGATCGGCTGGACACGGAGATTGTCCCGGAAGCGCGGCTGCCCAAAGAGCCAATTTCGCCGACGGACAGCGGACCAATTCCAGTCCCGTGGGCTGTGAATGCGTCGTCAACCGTGTTCGAGGATAGTCTGCGCGAGGATGTCGACGCAACGCGGGATGCGGCGGACCGACGTGTTGCCGAAGCCCAGCACAAGACCCCTCGGCTTGGTTTCCCGGCGTGCGTAGCGCGAGAGTGGTGGGCAGTCCAGCCCCTTCTGGAGCAGTGTTCGCGATACGGCCACGTCGTCAAACGGTTCGCGTGCGTGGACGGTCAGGTGCAGGCCGGCGTGAACGTCGGGAACGTCGAAGCCGTCTCGCAGCTTTGCGCGCAGGCATTGTGTCAGGCAGGCGGCGCGATCGCGGTAGATGGTGCGCATACGCCGAAGGTGCGAGGCGAGTCGCCCCTGGTCCATGAAGTCGGCGACCAGCGCCTGGTCCGGTAGCGGTGCGTAGAAGGAGAAAATACGCTGGGCGAGGGCGAACGCCTCGACCAGCGGCATCGGCGCGATCAAATAGGCGAGCCGCAGGCCGGGCGCCAGCATGCGGTTGAACGAGCCGGCATAGATGACCCGCCGCGGATCGCGCGCGTAGAGCGTCGTCTGCGCTTCGCCCGACCAGCGGATCTCGCTATTGGAATCATCCTCGAATATCCAGCCGGGCCGGTCCGCCGCCCAATCAAGCAGCTTTTGCCGGCGATCCGACGTCATCGTGCAGCCGAACGGCCATTGCTCGGTCGGGGAGACAACGGCCATACGCGCCTCTCGGACCATCACGCCGGCGGCTTCTGTATCGAAGCCTTGCCTGTCGAGCGGGGCGGGAACGGTGACAAGGCCGAAGGCTTCCAGCGTGGCGATCTCGGGCATGTGGCAAGGATCCTCGACCAGAACGGTGTCGCCGCGGTCGAGCAGAACATGAGACGCGAGAGCGGCCGCTTGCAGCGTATTGCCGATGACGATGATCTGTTCGGGACGACAGTTGATCGCTTTAGCCTCCGCCAGATAGCCCGCGATGCGGGTGGCCAGCAGTGGCGCGCCGCGCGAATAGTCATAGCCGGTGTGGGCGCTGGCGTGCTCGCGCCAGCGGCGGCTAGCGATCTGAGCGAACTCGTCATAGGGGAACTCGTTCAGCGCCGGCACGCCGGCGCTGAGATCGTAGGTCTCGATGCGTTCGGCTGGCAGGTTCATGTCGAGCAGCGCCTGGCCGCGGCGCGAGGGTGCCGGGAGCGCATTTGGACCTGACACCGGTATGACCGCCGTCTCGGCTCGGGGGTGATTGTCTTCCGGCAGCATGGTTTCGACGAAGGTGCCGGCGCCGATCCGACGTGCGACATAGCCCTCCGTGGCAAGTCGCTCATAGGCGAGGACAACGGTGTTGCGCGAGAGCCCGAGTTCCTCGGCCATGACGCGGCTTGGCGGCAGGCGCGCTCCTGGCGCCACGATGCCATCCCGTATCCAGCGGCGTAACTGCTCGAAAAGTTGCTCGTTCAACGGCGTGCCACGGCTGCGGTCGAAGACGATCCTGTTCCAGCTGGGATAGTTGAAAGCGTGCATGTCTGTTCACCGGCTACGGCGGGACCTCACGAGCGGCGACGCAGCCATAAGGATGATCTTCCTATCGAATTGAAATCACCCTATCACATGACGAACGATGAGCAGAAAGCCTTCTCTGCATGCGTCGAATGCCAGCTTTCAGCCACTGGCAGCGTTCACCAAATGGCCGAGATGCACGCGCAAATTGTTCACGGCTCCACTCGTGAAGTGGAGCCGCTCTTGATCACACCTCAGTTGCCTCGGCAAGTTCGAGAGCATCTTCTACATCGACTCCCAGATAGCGGACCGTGTTCACGATCTTGCTATGACCGAGCAAAGACTGGATGGCTCCCAGAGGATAACTGACCTCAATCCAACAAGCATGTTTCTGACAGCTCAGCCTCCGCACGTCGACAGAGCCGGTTTGGGCGGGCCCGGTCCTTTCCGAATGATTCTCTCTGCTGCTCAGCCGCCGCCAAAGGTTTGTGCCCCTCCGAGCACAGGAACCGTTATTGACCGCTGAATGCCGCAAAGCTTTTTTCGAAGCGGTCGACGACATCCTCGATATCGGACATTGCTAAGCAAAGCGGCGGACACATGCGGATGACATTGCGGTACGGTCCCGAGCGGCTGGCGACGAGCCCGTTGCGGCGCGTTTCCTCGAAAATGGCGAGCGTCTCCTCCGGCGCCGGCTCTTTCGTCGCGCCGTCCTTGACGAGTTCGATCGCAAGCATAAGCCCACGGCCCCTGATATCGCCGATGATTGGAAAGCGCTCCTTCATGTCGTTAAGGCGACCCTTGAGCACCGCGCCAACATCCCGGGCGTTCTCCTGGAGTCGTTCCTCTTTTATGACCTTTAGCACGGCTCGGCCGGCCGCGCATGCCACCGGATTGGCGCCATAGGTGTGGAACAGAAATTTATCGGCCATGGATTCAGCGACATCTCGCTTGGCGATGACCGCGCCGAGCGGGATGCCGTTGCCCACACCTTTGGCGATGACGACGATATCGGGCACAATGCCATGGGATTCAAACGCCCAGAAGGCATCGCCGGTTCGGGCGACACCGGATTGCACTTCATCAATGATACAGAGACCGCCGGCCGCGCGGACACGCTCGACAGCGCCGGCAATGTAGCCCGGCGGCATCGGCACGATGCCGCCATAGCCCTGCACCGGCTCGATAATCATGCCGGCCAGCCCGCCGCTGGTTGAACTCGCTATGGCGCGCTCGACCTCGTCGAGATAGGGCTGCAAGCCTTCGCCATGAATGCCGCGATACTGGTTGGGCTCGGCCACGAAAGTGACCCCGCCAAGCTGGGGCACGGGATGGCGAAAACCCGCTATCCCGGTCACCGACTGCGCGCCGAAAGTGGCGCCGTGATAGCTCGAGGCAAGCGCCAGCATGTCGATGTTGCCGGTATGCGAGCGCGCCATCAGCAGCGCAAGATCGATCGCTTCGGCCCCGCTGTTGGTGAAATGTACGACCCAATCGTGACCGGCCGGCATCGTTGCCACCAGTTCCTCCGCGTACTGAGCCGGAACCGGGTGGTAGAACATCGTCGTGCAATGCGTCAGTTCCGCCAGTTGCTCGGTGGCCGCCTTGACCACCTGCGGATGCGCGTGGCCGACCGAGATGCAAAGATTCATGCCGAGCAGGTCGATGTATTTACGATCCTTCTCGTCCCAGACATACTGGCCCTTGCCGCGCTTGAGGATCAGCGGGTCCTTGTAAGGAACGAACTTGCGCTGCGTGGCCGAATAGAAGCGGTTCCGCCGATCGACGATGGCCTCGGTCGACCAGTCGATGTCCAGGTTGGAATGGACGTGCGGAGCGTTCATGCCGTGTCTCCCGTGTTGCGAACTCCTGGATTGAAAACACGGAATGCGCGGCGCGCACACCGCCAAACCTCCTTATCAGGATAACTGATGGAGTTGATTAGTCATGCGACGAGGGGCGATCGACGGCATAGCAGTCGGCGGGAAGGCCAGGCAGGCGGGTGCTGATCGCGTTGGTCAGCACTTCCGCGGTACGCGTGGCGAAAGCCTCGGGGAGGTTTCCGAGCTCCCGCTCGCGCGCGACCAGAAGGATGTTGCGCGACAGCCCGGTGAACGGCAAGGGATGGACGTCAATCTCCATACCCTCCGCCAGCCCGTCGATGAGCAGGGTCGGCGTCAGGATCGCAAAGCCCATGCCGGCCGCGACCGGCGCCATCACCACGCTGGAGCGGTCACCTTCCATGGCACGCGGGATCTCGATGCGCAGGCGGCTCAGATGCTGGTCGACGCGCAGGCCAACCGGCGTCTCGCGCGAGAAGCGCACGAAGGCGAGCTTCTTGGAGAGCTTGACGATGTCACCGACATCGCCGGCAAAACCCTTTGGCGTCACCAGCAGGAATTTTTCGGTCATCACAGGATAACGCGTCAGTCCCTCGATCTCGAACAGCTCGCCGGAGGTGACGGCGAGGTCGGCGCGGCGGGCCCGCAGCAAGGCGACGTGGTCGGTCGCCAAACCCGCGAACAGGCTGAGCTCGGGAATGCCGAAACCCTTGCGGGCAAGGACCGAAAGCGCCGGCGCCAGCGTGGTCGCGATCGACGCCAGAAGCGCGATGCGCAACAGCGGCAGCGGTGCTGCATTGACGCGGCGCGCGTCGGTGCGCAGGCCCTCGACCTCGGCGAGTATGGCAACGGCGCGGCGATGCAGCGCGATGCCGGCTTTGGTGAGCTCGATCGGCCGCAAATTGCGATCGATCAGGCTGACGCCGAGCGCGCTTTCCAGGTTCTTCAGGTGCTGCGAAGCGGCCGATTGCGTCATGCCCAGCATCTGTGCCGCTTGGGTGACGTGCCTGGTCTCGACGATGGCGACGAAAACCTCGATCGATCGGAAAAGGTTGAAATCGAAACTGCCGCTCTTCACCCGCAACTCCGCCCGTGAAGCATCATAAGTTTTCCTAATGTTGCGAAATTTGGGTTGAGCGCAAGTGGTTTAGCGGGAAAAGATCGCGCTGTTCCAATCCAGCGAAGGTATCCCACAAGGTGAATGGCAGCGCACGCATCGTGATCATTGGCGGCGGTGTCATTGGCCTCGGCATAGCCTATCACCTTGCCGAACTGGGCGTGAGCGATGTCGTCCTTCTGGAGCGCCACCAACTGACCAGCGGCACATCCTGGCACGCCGCCGGAATCGTCGGTCCGTTACGCGCCAGCCTCAACCTGACAAGGCTGGCGCAATATGCGACCGAGCTGTTTCCACGCCTCGAGAAAGTGACGGGCCAGGCGTCCGGCTACCGCCGCACCGGCGGCCTGTGGCTGGCGCGACGTGCGGAGCGCATGGACGAACTGAAGCGCATCGCGCATTTGGGCGATGTCTGCGGCCTCACCGTTGAGATTGTCGATCAGGCGGGCGTGGCCGAGCACGTGCGCGGCATCGTCACCGATGGCGTCGAGGGCGCGCTGTGGGTCGAGGAAGACGGCCAGGCCAATCCAGTTGATATCTGTGCGGCCTATGCAAAACGGGCCCGCGCCGCCGGTATCCGCATCCTCGAGGGGTTAGCCTGTTCGGGCATCGTGACCCGCAACGGCCGGGTCGCTGGCGTCAAGCTGGCCTCCGGCGTCACCATCGATTGCGAGACCGTCGTCAACTGTGCCGGCGCCTGGGCGCGCGATATCGGCGCGCACGCCGGCGTTCCTGTGCCGCTGCAGGCCGTCGAGCACATGTATGTCGTGACGGAGCCGATCGCCGGTCTGCAGGATCCGTTTCCCATCCTGCGCGACCTCGACGAAGGCATCTACATCAAGGGCGATTCCGGCAAGCTGGTGTTGGGCGGCTTCGAGCCGAACGCCAAGCTCTTCGATGTTCGCGGACCGGCTGGCGACAGGCCATTCCTCGAACTGCCCGAGGATTGGGAGCAGTTCGAGCCTTTCATGTCGGCCGGACTGAAACTCCTGCCGGCGCTGTCGCAGACCGGCATCAGGCACTTCATGAATGGCCCGGAGAGTTTTACCCCCGACACGCGGCCGCTGATGGGCGAGTCGCCCTATCTGCGCGGCTTCTATGTCGCCGCCGGCTTCAACTCGACAGGCATGATGTCGTCGGCCGGCGCCGGCAAGGCCATGGCCGAATGGATCGTCGACGGCGAGCCCAGCCTCGATCTGTGGGCGCTTGACATCGCCCGCTTCGACCGCGCCGCCGCGGCGCGCTCTTTCGTCGGCGCCAGGATGGAGGAAGCGGTTGCCGACCTCTTCCGCATGCATTGGCCTTACAAGCAGGCCGCCGCCGGGCGCGACGTGCGGCGTTCCGCCTTTCACCGTACGTTCGCCGAAGCGGGTGCTGTGTTCGGCGCGCCGACCGGCTGGGAGCGACCGCTCTGGTTCGGCGGCACGGAGACGCGCGGCTATTCCGTCGGCGCTCAGAAATGGTGGAGCCCGGCCAGGGCCGAAGCCGATCGAATGGCGCAAGGCGTTGGCCTGTTCGAGCTTTCGCCCTTCACCAAGATCGATGTGCGTGGACGCGACGCGATCCAGCTGATGCAAAGCCTGTGCGCGGGGGACGTCGACAGGCCCGAAGGCCGCGCCGTCTATACGCAGATGCTCAACGCACGCGGCGGCATCGAGGCCGATGTGACGGTCACGCGAGTCGACGAGCACGGCTTCCGGGTTATTTCAGGTGCCGCGACCAGACAGAAAGATTTTGACTGGATCGCGCGCCATGCTGAGGATCTTGGTCTCAACGTCTCGGTCTTCGACGCCACGTCCGCGGAGGCCGTTCTCGGGGTCATGGGGCCGAATTCGCGGGCGCTGCTGCAGAGCCTGACCGACGTCGATCTTTCGGACGCAGCCTTCCCGTTCTCGACTTCGCGCCGCATCGACATCGGCACCGCGAATGTGCGGGCGACCCGAGTCAGCTTTGTCGGCGAGCTCGGCTTCGAGCTTTATGTGCCGGTCGAACACGGCGAGAGCCTGCTTGCCATGATCGTCTCAGCGGGCGGCGCCCATGGCCTGACCTTTTGTGGCCACTACGCGCTGGATGGCTGCCGGTTGGAAAAGGGCTATCGCCATTGGGGCCATGATATCGGGCCGAAGGACACGCCGCTGGAGGCGGGCCTGTCCTTCGCGGTGTCCTGGAAGAGGGATGATTTCATCGGCCGCGATGCCCTGCTGAAGCAGAAGGCCGATGGCCTGAAGCGCCGGCTCATGCATTTCGCCGTCGACGGCGACAATCCGCTTCTGCTGCATGACGAACCGATCTATCGCGACGGCAAACTTGCCGGGTTGACGACGTCAGGTGGCCTCGGCGTTCGCACGGGGCTCAGCCTTTGCCTGGGCTACGTTGCCTGTGATCCAGGCGAGACGAAAACGCAGCTGCTTGCCTGCGACTACCAGATCGCGGTGGCCGGTGCGCGCTACAGGCTGCGCCCACTCGACAAGCCACCCTATGACCCAACCGGATCGCGCATGCGCGTAAGCGCGGAGGAAAATTCATGAGACAACAGGCCCGCGTGGTCGTTATCGGCGGCGGCGCCATGGGCGTGTCGCTGCTCTATCACCTGGCCAAGCGCGGCTGGAGCGATGTCATGCTCGTCGAGAGGCAGGAGCTGACAGCAGGCTCGACCTGGCACGCCGCCGGGCTCTGCACGCATTTCGCCCACAATGCGACGATCATGGAGATGCGCGCGCATTCGGTGCGGCTCTATCGCGAAATCCTGACCGCCGAGACCGGGTTGCCGACAGGTTTCCACCCAAGCGGCGCATTGCGCATTACGCGCTCGCCGGAGCGCATGGACGAATTCCGCCATGTGCAGGGGCTTGGCCGGTTCGTCGGCCATGACTTCCACATTCTCAGTCCCGATGAGCTCAAGCAGATCTATCCGCTCTGCCATACCGACGGCATCATAGGCGCGATCTACGAGCCCAATGACGGTCATGTCGATCCGACGCTGGCGACCAACGCAATGGCCAGCGGCGCGCGCTCGCGCGGCGCCGAGATCGTGCGCCACAATCCGGTCCTGGCAATCGAGCGCAAGCCATCGGGCGAGTGGCTGGTCCGCACACAACAGGGTGACATTGTCGCGAAGCATGTGGTGAACGCGGCCGGCACATGGTGCCGCGAGATTGGCGCCATGATGGGGCTCGACCTGCCCGTGGTGCCGATGCTGCACCAATATGTCGTGACCGATACCGTCCCCGAGATTGCCGACCGGATCGCCGCCGGCGCCAAGGAACTGCCGATCATCCGCGATCCGGAAGAAAGCTGGTATCTGCGCCAGGAGCGCGACGGCTTTATCGTCGGCCCCTATGAAAAGTCGGCTCACCCCTGGGCGGTCGATGGCGTGCCACCAGAATTCGGCATGGACTTGCTGCCGCCCGACCTGGATCGGGTCGAGCACATCATCGCGCTGGCGATGGAGCGTGTCCCGGCACTCGCCAATGCCGGCATCAAGACGGTGGTCAACGGGCCGATCACCTTCACGCCGGATGCCAATCCGCTGGTCGGTCCGGCATTCGGCCTCGGCAATGGCTGGCTGCTCACCGGCTCAAGCATGGGCGTGATGGAAGGCGGCGGCGCCGGTCGCTTTCTCGCCGACTGGATCGTCGACGGATCACCGCCAATGGATGCGCTTGCCATCGACCCACGCCGCTTCGGCAATTATGCCGACCGCGACTATCGCATCGACAAGGCGGTGGAAGGGTTCGGCCTGCAATTCGGCATCCACTATCCCAACGAGGAACGCGAGGCCGGCCGCCCGCGCCGCACGACGCCGGCGCTCGAACTTCAGAGAAGCCAGGGGGCAGTGCTGGGCGCCGCCTATGGCTGGGAGCGGCCGAACTGGTTCGCTGCCAACGGCGCCGACCGTGACCCGCCACTGACCTTCCGCAAGCCCGGCTGGTTCGACGCGGTGCGCGGCGAGTGCCGTGACGTGCAGGCCAGCGTCGGCGCCATCGACCTTTCGGCCTTCTCCAAATTCGAGATCGGCGGACCAGGCGCCAGCGCCTTCATGGCTTCGCTCGGCGCCAACCGACCACCGGAACGTCACGGCCGCATCGGGCTCATTCACGCGCTGACGGCAAAGGGCGGCGTGGCGTCGGAATTTACCGTGACCCGACTCGGCGACGATGGGTTCTACCTGACCAGCGCAGCACTTGCGGAGCGACATGACGAAGGTCTGCTACGCTCACGCGCCGCAGCCTTTCCAGGTGTGACGATCGACAACGTCACCGAGAGGCGCGGCGTGCTCGGCGTGATGGGGCCGCGTGCCCGTGACCTCTTGGGAAAGATCTGCGAAGCCGATCTATCGAATGCTGCATTCCCCTGGCTTTCCGCGCAGATCATCCGCGTGGCCGGCATCAAGACGGCAGCGCTCCGGGTCTCTTATGCCGGTGAGCTCGGATGGGAACTGCACGTTCAGTTGGCGCAGTTCGGCAAGCTCTACGAAGCGATCACCAAGGTCGGAACGCAGTTCGACCTGCGTCCGTTCGGCATCTACGCGCTCAACGCGATGCGGTTGGAAAAAGGTTATCGTGCTTGGGGCGCCGACCTGACCACCGAACGTACGCCGCTGGAGGCTGGGCTGGGTGCGCTGGTCAAGACTGACAACCGGACGTTCGTCGGCCGTGAGGCGATGCTGGAGCGCATCGGCGAAAGCGCCTGGTCCATGCTGCTGCTCGAGATCGATGACGACGGCGAGAGGCTGCCGTTCTACGCCCACGCCGTGATGCAGGCGGGGCGCCCGGTCGGGGTCGTTACCTCCGGCAGCCACGGCTTCCGCACCGGCAAGACCGTTGCGCTCGCCTATCTGCGACCCGGTGTTGCGGCTGAAGGCCTGACCGTCTCGATCCTCGGCAGGGAACTGACGGCGCGGGAGCTGAAGAAAGCGCCTTACGATCCGGACAATCTGCGGCTGCGCGGCCTTCAGGCCGATGCGCCGGCCGCCTTCATGCCTGCCTGATCACGGAGACGAAAATGGACAAGGACGCGATGATCGACGCTCCAGCGCCACGAAGCGGGGGCCGAGCGGGAAGGCAAGGCCAGCGCCTGGCCCAGCAGGCGCCGCGGCGTCCCTACATCAGCCGGCGGATCGGCACGTTCAATATCCTCGACGAGGAAGGCCTGAGCCTGATCGAGGCGAATGCCGACCGGCTGCTCAAGGAGGTCGGCATGGAGTTCCATGACGATCCCGAGATCCTCGACATCTTTCGCGATGCAGGCGCCGACGTGCAGGGCACCAGGGTTCGCTTCGAGCCCGGCATGTGCCGCACGATCATCCGCGCCACCGCGCCTTCGCAATTCAAGCAGCACGCTCGCAACCCAGCCAACACGGTGGTGATCGGCGGCGACAACACCGTGCTGTGTCCGTCGTGGGGACCGCCCTTCGTCCACGATCTCGATCGCGGACGGCGCTACGCCACGATCGCGGACTTCCGCGATCTGGTGAAGATCCATCAGATGATCCCGCATCTACATCATTCGGGCGGCGTCGTTTGCGAGCCTGTCGACCTGCCGGCCAACAAGCGTCATCTCGACATGCTCTACACCCACATCCGCCATTCGGACCGTGCCTTCATGGGCGCGTTCATCGGTTCGAGGCGAGCACAGGACGCGGTCGACATGGCCAAGATCGTCTTCGGCGAGGAGTTCGTCGCCAACAACGCTGTGCTCTACAACGTCTCCAACACCAATGCGCCGCTGGTGCTCGACGCCAACATGTCGGGTTCGCTGAAGGTCTGCGCCCGCAACAACCAGCCGGTCGCCTGCACGCCATGGACGCTGGCCGGCGCGATGAGCCCGTGCACGGTCGCCGGCACGCTGGCGCAGGTGCTGGCCGAGGCGCTCGCCTGTCTCAGCCTCGTACAGCTGATCAACCCCGGCGCGCCCTGCCTGATGGGAAGCTTTGCCAGCACGATCTCGATGCAGAGTGGAGCGCCGACATTCGGGACGCCGGAAGCGGGCAAGATGGTGCTCGCCTGCGGGCAGTTGGCGCGTCGCGTCGGCGTGCCGTTCCACACCGTCGGTTCGCTGTCGGCCTCAAAGCTTCCCGACGCACAGGCCGAGCAGGAAGCGACATGGGGCATATTGATGTCGATGTTTGCCGGCGCCAACGTGATCAACCACGCCACCGGCTGGCTCGAGGGCGGACTGGTCACCGGTTTCGAAAAGACGGTCATCGACGCCGATCTCTGCGGCAAGGTCGCCAGCCTGTTCGAAGGCATCGATCTGTCGCTCAATGCGCAGGCGATGGAGGCGATCGAAGCGGTCGGGCCGGGATCGCATTTCCTGGGCAGTGCGCATACGCAGTCCAATTTCCTCTCGGCCTTCTATCGCTCCACCAGCAGCGACAACAATTCCTTCGAGCAATGGAACGAGGACGGCCGGCTCGACGCCGCGCAACGCGCCAACCGGCAATGGAAGAGGCTGCTCGACGACTACCAGGATCCGGGGCTCGATCCGGCGATCGACGAAGCGCTCCGGGCCTTCATCGCCAACCGCAAGGCCAGCGAGCCGGACCAGGCTTATTTCTAGAGCCGGCACCGCATCTTTGATGGCCCGTTCGTGGAATGTTGACCGGCCGAGCTCCGCGAGAAGATCGTTCCCAAACGGCTTTATCTGGTTCGTCCTTGCACGATACGGTCGATGATCATGGCGCAGAGAAGTATGGCGAAGCCCGCGAGCAGTCCCTGCCCGACAGCTGCGTATTGAAGCGCATTGAGGACATCTTCTCCCAACCCTTTGGCGCCGATCAGGGAAGCGATGACCACCATTGAAAGGCACATCAAAATGGTCTGGTTTATGCCGGCCATGATGGAAGGCATCGCTAGCGGGAGGTCGACCCGGGTCAGGAGAAACCATCTTGTTGCACCATAGGCTTGCGCGGCCTCTCTAATGGCCGGCGGGACGCCCTGCAAGCCGAGCGCGGTCAGGCGCACCACTGGCGGAGTACCGAAAATCAGCGTGGCGATGACGCCGGGCGGCTTGCCGATGCCGAACAATGCGATCACCGGGATCAAATAGACAAATGCCGGCATGGTCTGCATGAAGTCGAGCACCGGCCGCACGGCGGCATAGACGCGCGGTCGGCGTCCGCACCATATCCCAAGCGGGATTCCTATCGCGAGGCAGATAATGGCCGATGTGCCCAACAGGGCGACTGTTTCCAGGCTCTTTTCCCAAAAGCCAAGCACGGCAAGATAGGCGAGCGCAGCCGCGGTGAAGATGGCGACGCGCGGCCCCGCCAGTTGCCAGGCCAGGGCTAGAATGATCGCCATTGTCACTGGCCAGGGCATGCCCGTCAGTCCATAGGCCAAGGCATCGAGCACCAACGATATTGCGCCTGTGATGCCGCCGAAAAAGCCCTCCCCGAGATGCGACACCGCTCCCATCAGGCTGTCCAGACCCGATGACAACGCGGCCTGCCACTCGCGATTCGAGGGCGCGGCAGTCAGCCAGACGGCTGGTGTCGGCGCGGCGAAGCGATAGACCGAAAGCCCATAGGCTGCGATGCAGAAGGCAAGGGCGCATAGCGCCAGCGGATGATTGAGCCCGCGCTGAAGCGTCGGATTCGAACGCCAGCGCGCGAAGCGCCGCTCCAGCATCCGGTTGGCGAGGAAACCGGCGATCAGCCTGGCGAAGAGCAAAGTGACAATACCGGACCCAATTACAACCGGCGCCTTCGCCTTTGCGGCGTCGGCCCGCATTCTGGCCGTGTTGGCAGCTTTCTCCAGAGCGGCCGCTGATGATCTCAGGCCAGCTGCATTGTCCGCCCCCGCTGCCTCGGCGGCTTTTGCCTGTTCCGCGCGCGCCTGTGCCTGCTTGGTCACGCGTTCGGCTCGTGCTTGCTCTGCGGCGCCGAGGTTACCAGCCGCGCCGACGCCGATCTGAACCACCGCAAGCGTCTCCAGGAAGAAGATGAGCCAGAACAGAAGTGTGATGCCTCGGGCAGCGGCCCAGACCGGCCCAAGCAGTGCGGCCGCCAGGTTGAACGGCCAGACGGCACCGGACGCCCGCCGGATGCGGGCGAACACATCGATATAGTAATCGGGGTTGCGGAGGACGAATTCCCGAACGAGTCCTTCCTCTGCCGGTTGCGATTGCACAGCGACAGGATCATGGGCGTTCACGGGTTTCGCCCTTTCGCAGACCGTGGAGCAGGATCTGCCTGTCGACGATGCCGACGACAGACCCACCGGGATCTGTCACAGCAAGCGGTGCGGCATCCCGTGCCGCGAGTTCGACGAGTTCGGCCAGGGATTCTCGAGAATCCACCCTGTGCAACCGCTCGACGTCCAATTCCGGATGAGACCGGCTCTTGAAACTCTCGACCGACTCCATGATGCGCCCGGCGGTGATCACCTTCAGGCGCGAGATGTCGGCGACGAATTTCGCGACATAGTCGTGCTTCGGAGATGTGACGATCTCCTCGGGCGTGTCGGTCTGGACGATGACGCCATCTTTCATGATCGCGATGCGATCGCCGATCCGGATCGCCTCGTCGAGGTCATGGGTGATGAAGATCACTGTCTTTCCCATCGAGCGTGAGAGGGCCAGGAACTCGTCTTGAAGTTGCCGCCTTATCAAGGGATCGAGCGCGCTGAATGGCTCGTCCATGAGCAGGATCGCTGGATCGGCAGCCAAAGCGCGGGCGAGGCCGACGCGCTGCTGCATCCCGCCTGAGAGCTCATGGCAGTAGCGATCCCCCCAGCCCGACAGGTTCACCTTGGCAAGTGCCGTCTCGGCGGCGTCAAATCTCCGCTGCTTGGTCGCGGCTTGGATCTCCAGCGGGAGCGCGACGTTGTCGCGTACGGTGCGATGCGGAAGCAGACCGAAGCTCTGGAACACCATGGCGATCCTGCGAGACCGCAATGCCCTCAACTCAGCGGGCGACTTGGCCATGACGTTTTCACCGTCGACGAAAATCTCGCCGGCGGACGGCTCGAGTAGGCGGTTTATATGGCGGATCAATGTCGATTTGCCACTGCCCGACAGGCCCATGACGCAGAAGATTTCACCCGGCCGAACCGAAATGTTGACGTTGGCGACGCCCACGACACATCCGAAGCGCCTGGCCACTTCGTCCTTGTCGAGGCCGTCGCGCAAAACCGCCACAATCGCCTCTGGCGCGCGGGCGCCAAAGATTTTCCAGACGCCCTTCAAAGTGATGGCGGCACCGTGGCTTGCCGCGTCTCCGGGGTCCGCCAGGCCCGCTCCTCCCGGCGCAATGATCGGTGCGGTGTCCACCGGCTACCGCTCCCGTCCGATCAGGGATTTGAACGGCCGGACAACAGTGCAGGCCGGTTCAGAGCCTGCAATGCCGGCCCTGGACTTCAATGACCGAACCACTTCGCCACGTCGTCGGGGTGGGCTTTGA
Organism: Mesorhizobium sp. B2-6-4; assembly: GCF_006441495.1. Classification (NCBI taxonomy): domain Bacteria; kingdom Pseudomonadati; phylum Pseudomonadota; class Alphaproteobacteria; order Hyphomicrobiales; family Phyllobacteriaceae; genus Mesorhizobium; species Mesorhizobium sp. B2-6-4. The sequence goes on along the minus strand of NZ_VFUE01000030.1, from coordinate 6,803 downwards.
TCCATTCCTTCGCCACATCGCCTGCCGGCTTCTTGTCGACGATGATTGCATAGGCCCATTTGCTGATGTCGTCCGGATTGAAAGTAATCCGATCCAAAGCGGCGGTCAGTTCCGGTTCCCGCTGGGCCAGCGAAGCAGCATAGGCGATGTGCACGGTGGTGTCAGCATATGCCGACGACACTTTCGATTTTTCGAACCATTGAGGATCCTCGCTCGGCTGCAGCATCACGAACTTGGCTGGGTCGTGTTTCGGTTCTGTGAGAAAGGCAAGCTTGTAGCGGGCGAAATTCTGGTGCGGGCCGTAGCAGTAGCCGACCCATGGCTTGTCTGCCTTCGCGGCCCGGTCGAGCGATGCCGCGGCCACCGCTTCGTCGGTCACCTGGAGATCGAAGAAATCGGCGAATCCATAGTCGCGGGCCCGCACCTTTTCGATGTTTGTCGACTGCCAGCCTGACGCGCCGATCCAGATTTCGCCCTTGCCGTCGCCATTGGTGTCGAAGATCTTGGCGTTGTCCGGATTGGTGAGATCCGCGACATCCTTGATGCCATATTTGTCGATCGTGACCTGGGTGACGCAGTAGCCTTGCTTGGCTTCGTAGCCGTTCTGCGCGAGTTTCACCGTGCCGGCGCTTTTGACATATTTGTCTACCAGGCCCTGCTGGTTCGGCAGCCAGACATCTGGCCAGATGTCGACCTCCCCTTTGTTGCGATCCATGGCTTCCCAAATGACTGGGACTGCGGTGGTGGTGACGGTGGAAACGTCGAGCCCAAGCTCCTGTTCGGCCGCGTTCTTGATGACGTTCATGACCGCCGTTGCGGTAGCGTAGTTTGGATCCGGCATAGTCACGTCTGCACCGAACGCCGACGATACCGGCGCCAACAATAGAACGCCGAGAGATGGTGCAAGAAGTCGGTTTTTCATTTCGTTCCCCAGTTGAGTTGCGCTGATTTTTCTCAGCTTATTGGTCAAATTAGCGAAACGTGCAGGCAATCCATCCCAAATTGTGCCGCATTAGCAAAAACGATGAAGCGCATTAGGCGGTCGTTGAGATTCCGATACCCGCTCTGTAGGCAGAGGGTGTCTCCATGCTCAGGCCGTCACGTATATGCTCCCTGCCTCGACGGAGACTGGGAACGTCCTCGCGCGAACGGACGGGTTGACCAATGCTGCGCCCGACCTGATGTCGAATTCCCACCCATGCCAGGCACAGCGAACGATTTCATTCTCACGGTGATAGATGAATTCGGCTCGCTCGACGGGAGCAGTCGTTCCGCATTGCGGTCCCTCACAAAGGGGGGCCCCTCGATGCGGGCATACATTCAGCAGCGCATGGAAACTATCGCCGATCCGGAACACGCCGATCGACAGGCTGCGCACCTTGGCGATGAACGGCGTTCCGACCTGGATCTCGTCGGCGCGACAAATATATGTCTTCTCAGCCATGTCAGGTCGTCACGCTGCAGCAGCGGCTTGCGGGCGGGGAATGCGCTTGTAAACGTCTAGCGCATTCTGGCCGAGCACCTTGCGGCGCCATTCCGGCGGGATGTGCAAAGTGTTGACGTCATCGTAGTCCCAATGGGGGTAGTCGGACGCAAACAGCAGCGTGTTCTCCCCGTCCATGGCCTCCAGGATCGCCCAGAGGTGGTTGACATTCGAAGGCTGCTCCAGCGGTTGGGTGGAAAAGCGGATGTTGCGCCGGCAATATTCCGACGGCAGCATTTTCAGCCATGGCGTCTCTTTTCGCAGTGCTTTGTAGTCGGCATCCAGGCGCCACAGGACCGACGGGACCCAGGCGACGCCGCACTCGATGATCACGAAGTAGAGGTCCGGCCATTTCTCAAAAACGCCATGGGCAATCATGCTTGCCACATGCGACATGGCCGACATGTGCAGGATCGCATGGGTCTCCCAGAAGAAAGTGGTGGGCGCTGGCGCGACAGCGTTCCAGTTGATGCCGCCATGTCCACCAAGATGTATGGCGAACGGCAAACCGACCTCGGCACAGGCCTCGAAGATCGGGTGATAGAACGGGTCGCCATACGGCCGCACAGAGCCTTGGGAGGCCAGAACTTGCGCCATCCGGGGATGCTCGCCGAGGCGCCGGATCTCCGCCGCCGCAAGGCGCGGGTCTTGCGGTGCGATGATGATGGAGCCCATGAAGCGGCTGTCTTTCGGCAGCCATTCATTGATCTGGTAGTCGTTGTAGGCGCTTACCAGCGCGCTAGCGTAATAGGGATTTGCGAGTGTCGACGCTTCGATGGGCTCGTCGCCAGTTAGGATTGCCACTCCGACATTGTATTTATCGAGGTGCTTCTCCTTCATGATCAGGTAGTTGTCCGCCTCCACCTTCGGTCGCACATCCTTGCGGGAGAAATCCTGCGGATGAAACCAGGGGCGATGGCCGTGCGGAAAAGCGCCGACCGGGCCGGTCTTCTCGCCCTCGATGAACATGTCTTTCCAGACACCGGACAGGTAGGGCTCCAGCACCGTCGCGTTGGACCAATAGTTGTGGCAATCGCAATCGACTATGAACACTTTTCCCTCTCCCTTTGATGCGGCCGTCACAGACCGTGGCTTCTGCACCGAACTTCCGCTTTGATAGTGCTCGGATCAAGCGTATGAACAGCTAGATACGATCGCAAAAATCGATGGCTCGCCTATGCAGTTGGAACAAATAGAGACGTTTCTCGACATCATTGAATCGCGAAACTTCAACCGGTCGGCGGAGCGCCTCGGACTGACGCAATCGACGGTCAGCACCCGTGTCAAGAACCTGGAGGCCGCCGTGGGGTCCGAGCTCTTCCATCGCGGCCGCGCCGGTGCCGAGCCGACCGCGGCAGGGCGGCGGTTTGAGGTTTACGCGCGGTCAATGCTGTCGACCTGGTCCCAGGCCCGTCACGACGTGCGCGCCTTTAACAGATTCGAAGGCAGCCTTCGGGTCGCTGCCCAGGTTGGAATGACCCGCTCGATCCTGCCGGGTTGGTTGGAAATGCTGCTGCAAGTCTTGCCGCGGTCCTCGATCCATGTCGAATCCGACTACTCGCCGCAGATGATATCTGATCTGAGCCTGGGAAACCTCGATATTGCTGTTATTTATGCTCCACGCTACCTGCCCGAGATCACATATGACCAACTGATGGTCGAGGAATATACAATGGTCTCGACCAAGGCACGCCGGCTTAGCGATGTAAGCCCGGACAATTACATCCGGCCGGGTTACACCGTTGCGCTCGAGAAGGCTCATGCCGAGGCGTTGCCAAATCTGACTGCGTGCCGGCTTTCGATGGGCTCCGAAACGCTGGCCGACAATATGCTGAGACGCGCAGGCGGCACCTGCTACATGCGCGCCGACGATGCGCGTCGCTTCGCCGCCGAGCAACCCTCCCACATTGTGGAAGGTGCTCCAACTCTGCATCAGCCCGTCTACACCGCAATTCTCGCGCGACGCCGGCATGAGCCAATCATAAAGAAAGGCATTCGCGCGCTTCATCTTGCGGTCATGTCGCTGGAAGGTTGATCGATATTGTCGATCATAGATGCTTGAGGTTCCTCCTGTATCGAACGTAGGCCTGCTGGCATTCTTGGCCCCTTAATGGGAGCCAGATGATGAACGCCCTCGTTTCTTTCGCTCCCTCCTGCCGATCCGACCGCGTCAGCGGACGTCACACGCTGATCTGTCGCGGCATCGTTCAGGAGACGCACGACGTGAAGACCTTCGTCTTTTGTCCAAAGCGCGGGCAGGCCGGCCAGTTCAAAGCCGGGCAGTTTATCACTCTGAACCTCGTGATCGACGGCGCTCCGGCCGTCCGGACTTACTCGATCTCTTCGCCGCCAACCCGGGCGGGAGACCTCAGGATAACCGTCAAGCGCGTCCCCGGCGGCCTCGCTTCCAATTGGCTGCATGACAATCTCGAACAGGGAAGCGAAATAGAGATCGACGGCCCGTCCGGCAGCTTCAACTGGGATGACCTGCGGAGCGACCGGCCGCTTTTCCTCTCCGGCGGCAGCGGCATAACACCGGTGATGTCGATGCTGCGCACGCTCGCCGACAGTGGCTCCGACAAGGATGTCTGCTTCATTCATAGCGCACGCTCGCCGAAGGACATCATCTTCGGTGACGAGCTTGACAACCTGGCACGGGACCATCGCAATTTTCACGTCCATGTCGTCTGCGCCGAAGCTGTGCATAATTGGGCCGGTCCAACTGGATTGGTTGGTGAGTCCATGTTGCTGAAGTTTGCTCCCGACATTAGGGAGCGCACCGTTTATGCCTGTGGGCCCGAGCCTTACATGAACGCAGTCCGGAACGCCCTCAACAGCATCGGCTTGGATCCTGGTCGGTACCATGAGGAGAGCTTTGGCGGCCTGCTGAAGCCTGCACCGGTGTTGCAAACAGCCCAGGCCGCTTCCGTGCGTTTTGCTCGCACAGGTGTCACCCACCAATGCCGTTCGACACAGACCCTGCTCGAAATCGCTCGAAGCGTTGGTCTGTACCTGCCAAGCGCTTGCCAGCAAGGGATTTGTGGGACCTGTCGTGTGCTGAAGGTCAGCGGCGACGTGGAAATGGCTGATTTCGGCGGACTCAGCGCACAGGAGAAGGACGCCGGATATGTGCTCGCCTGCTGCACTCATCCCATGGGAGCGGTGTCGATAGACTTGTAACTGCAGGCGCACACCGCGGCCGTGCAAATCACAAAGCAATTCAGTGCCGATATTGTCGTGGAAGGCACCGATAAGACGTCGGCAGCATCGATCTGGTGTTCGACGTCATCGGTGGCAACATCCAGAAGCGGTCTGCAGCCCTGATCCGGGGCGAGGTATGCTGGTGACCGTCGTCGGACCAGCCGAGGCGCAGCCCGCGGATGGCTTGGCGGTCGATTTCGTCGTCGAGTCCGGTCGTGGCCAGTTGAGCGAGATCGTCCAGCAGGTGCGGAACGGGCGGCTGCGGATGAACATTGGCAAGGTCGCGATCTCGACGAGGCGATCGCCGCCTCAGGAAAAAATACTGTCAGAGCATTGTCACCCGACAACGCTCCACCACAACAACGCGTGCATGTCACGACGCGATTCGCGGTCGCCCGGTGGCTGTCGCGACGACGATGGCTTCCACGAAACTGCGCTCGCCTTCGATTGTAGCAACTCTTATGTCGCGTGTGATCTCGATCCGAGCCTGATCGGTCCCGGCGCGCTCGGCAAGACCTGCCGCCAAGACTCGAATGTGGGCTTCGGCTGCGGCCATCGCCTCGTCCTCGGTGTCATAGTCGTCCAGCCGCTCACCGGAATTGAGACGGAAAAGCCCGATCTCCGGTTGGCTGACGCGCGCTTCCGCTGACATTCGCACCTGTCCAACCACGGCGCCCAACGCATTTGCGACATCGGCGTGTTCGGCAATGCTGCATTCATTGCCGATCAATTGCGGCAGCCCGGCAAAGTGCAGCGAAGCCGACGCCCCGAGGCCGATCACCGGCCGGTCGAGCGCGATCGACAGCCGCGCCATGCCGCCTCGCCCGCCAACCGCCCGCTGAACCAGCGGGTTGGCAACGGAGACGCCGCCCTCCAGCCCGTCCTCGGCAAATACCGATTCAAGAATTACTTCGGCAGAACGCCGGGTGACGGCGGCAAGAACCATCTCGGAAAACGCTTCTGCGCCTTTGGCGACACGATGCCCCTGGCCGTCGCGCTTGCGTGAGAACAATTCGGCGCCCAGTCGAGCCGCGACAGGATCCCAGTTCCCTTGCCGGCCGAGCACATGGGCTGCATCGGATGGCGTGAAGCCGACGATATGCACCAGGCCACGTGCGACGAGGCGATTGAGCGTCGCGACCTGTGACGTCGATACGAGCAGCCGGTCGAGCGCGGCGGGAATTGCCGAAATGTCAGCATAGAGCCGCGTCTCGGTAACCGTCAGGCCTGCGGCTAGACGTTCGGGCACACCTGTGCGCAATGCGAAGCGGCCGTCCAGCCGGCTGGTGTTGGGACTGAGCAATTGCCGGTTGAGACCTTGGCATATGGTATCGCCGTGTTTCACCGCGGCGAGCGCCAGCGGTACCAGCCGCCGGGGCCCGAGCACGATCGTCGAAGCCAACGACTGCTCATGAAGCGAAACTTCCGAATCCCCACCAAGGCCAAAGGTGCGCATGGCCACGGCTTCCACCATGGTTCGCATTCCGCCGACGGTGGCGCCTTCCGGATCGAGCCGCAGGCGGCCGCCGTCCAGAACTGCGATGTCGGTGGTGGTGCCGCCGATGTCGGACACCACCGCATCATCGATGCCGGTCATGTACCGCGCCCCCACCAGGCTTGCCGCTGGTCCTGACAGAATGGTCTCGATCGGCCGAGCGCGGGCGAATTCTGCGGTAATGAGCGCGCCGTCGCCGCGCACGACCATGAGCGGAGCGACGATTCCGCGTCTTGCCAGAAATCCCTCCGTGGCGTCGACAAGGCGATCGATCATCGAGATCAACCGGGCGTTGAGAAGCGTGGTCAGCGCCCGACGCGGGCCGCCGAGTTTCGACGACAATTCATGCGAACAGGTCACCGGGAGCCCGATGCGCTCGCGGATGACGTCACGTACCGCGATTTCGTGTTCGGGATTGCGAACGGCAAAATAGGAGGCCACGGCGACGCCTGAAACCGTGTCGGCGAGAAACGGCAGCGCAGCCACGAGAGCGTCGAGCACCAGCTCACGCGGATCTCCGTGGACGTCATGTCCGCCCGGGCAAAAGATCACGGGATCGGAGCCAAGGGCTTTTGACAATCCGTTCCGGGCAAGGTCGGCTTCAGTGAAGCCGATCATCACCAG